>JBALVO010000017.1:11552-43090 GCA_036961445.1 Halioglobus sp. | reverse complement strand
TCAGAAATGCCGGGCGCTACCGTGGCCAGCGTCGCCTGGGTTGAGTTAGCAAGGCCGCGGAAGGAATGCATAATGCCCCACACAGTGCCGAACAGGCCAACATAGGGACTGGTAGAGCCCACCGAAGCCAGAAATGCCAGATGACGCTCCAGACGCTCTTCCTCGCGCATGGCAGCGACGCGCATGGCACGGCGGGAACCTTCGATCACAGCCTCGGAGTCCATCTCGGATTGTTGCGCCAGGCGTGAAAACTCCTTGAACCCCGCCCGGAAGATGCTCTCCATACCCAGCATGGCCTGACCATCAGAGGCTTTCTCATTGCCCTCCCGGTAGAGTTGCGACAGGTCCACACCCGACCAGAAACGCTCCTCGAACTGGTACATTTCTTCGCGCGCATTGCGAAAATAAATAAAGCGATTGACGATCATGTACCAGGACATCATAGACGCCAGCACTAGCAGTACCATCACCATTTGCACGGTAAAACTGGCATGCAGCACCAGGTCTAACAGGCTTAATTGTTCTTCCAACTGTGTTTCCCCTCAGAATTATGCTTGTTCTTGTCGTATCTCTTTTAACCTGACCACCATCTCCGGCGGCAGGCGGCGTGGCCTAATCCCGGCCCGATCAACGCAGGCGAGTGTCACCTCGCCGCGCGCCAATACCTCCTGCCCGCGTCGCACACACTGGTGTAACACCATAACGGCGCCACGCAATTGCGTCACACTGGCAGTGGCTTCCAGTTCATCATCCAGCATGGCTGGAAGCAGGTAGGTCACGGCCACATCCCGCACGACGAACATCAGATCGTTGTTGAAAATATAGTCTTTACCGTACCCCAACGAACGCATGAATTCGGTACGCGCTCGCTCCATAAACTTGAGGTAATTGACATAGTAGACAATTCCCCCGGCGTCGGTGTCCTCAATGTAGACCCGCAGCTTAAAGGAAAATTCCCCCACGGCCACTAGGACGCCTCGTCCTGGCCCGCATCCACGGGAAAATCAGTGCCGGAACCGCTGCGCGGCTGGGGCAGGCCAAAATGCAAATAAGCGTTGCGCGTAACCATCCGGCCCCGCGGGGTTCGCAACATAAAGCCCTGCTGAATCAAATACGGTTCCAACACGTCTTCGATGGTACCGCGCTCCTCCGAGATGGCCGCTGCCAGGCTCTCCACCCCCACAGGCCCACCATCGAACTTCTCTATCATGGCGAGCAACAAGCGCCGATCCAGGTGATCGAAGCCCTTTTGGTCCACACTCAACATATCCAGCGCGCGATCGGCTATGTCCGCAGAGATGTGTCCGTCCGCCTTCACTTCCGCGTAATCGCGCACCCGCCGCAACAAGCGGTTGGCAATCCGGGGGGTACCACGCGAACGGCGCGCAATTTCCTCAGCGCCCCTGGCGTCCAGACCGATCTCAAGGATGTGCGCAGAACGCGACACAATATGTGCAAGATCCGGTACCTCATAAAACTCCAGCCGCTGCACAATGCCAAAGCGATCGCGTAAAGGAGATGTCAGCAATCCAGCGCGGGTGGTCGCCCCCACCAGGGTAAAGGGCGGCAGGTCCAGCTTGATGGAGCGCGCCGCAGGACCCTCCCCTATCATGATATCCAGCTGATAATCTTCCATCGCCGGGTACAGTATCTCTTCCACCACCGGACTCAGACGATGAATTTCATCGATAAACAATACATCACCGGGCTCCAGATTAGTCATCAGGGCAGCAATATCGCCGGCCTTTTCCAATACCGGGCCGGACGTGGTCTTCAGGGACACGCCCATTTCATTGGCGATAATGCTCGCCAGCGTGGTCTTGCCCAGCCCGGGAGGACCGAAAATCAACGTGTGGTCCAGTGGTTCGCCGCGACCCTTGGCCGCCTGCAGGAAAATAGACATCTGTTCGCGCACCACCCGCTGGCCCACGTATTCGTCCAGAGTTTTAGGCCGGATGGCCCGATCTATCACTTCTTCGCGCGGACTCTCAGCCTGGGGTGCGATCAGGCGATCGGTTTCTATCATAGGATCTGCCTCAACCGCTCGCCATGGACTTCAGGGCACGGCGGATCAATTCCTCGCTACCGTCGACATTGTCGTCATTGACCGCAGCCACCACACGACTCGCTTCCTGCGGCTTATAGCCCAGTGCAATCAGTGCCCCTTCGGCGTCCGAGACTATGTCGGTAACCGGTGATATTGCAACCCCACCTCTGGCGCCAACGCCTTCGCCTTGCACCAGCCAATCTTTTAACTTGTCGCGCATCTCCACCAGCAGGCGCTCGGCAGTCTTCTTACCAACGCCAGGCAGTGCCACTAATGAGGACATATCATCGCGCTGCACGCAGCGAGCAAAACTGCTGGAATCCATGCCCGACAAAATCGTCAGGCCCAGTTTTGGACCGACACCGCTGACCTTGATCAGCTGGCGGAACAAACTGCGGTCGCGGTCATCAATGAAGCCATATAACAATTGGGCATCTTCGCGTACAACAAAATGGGTCACCAGAGAGACTTCAGTGCCTAATTCAGGCAACTGAAACAATGTGGTCATGGGTACCTGCAACTCATAGCCAACACCGCCGACCTCTACCAGAATATCTGGCGGTTGTTTGTGCACCAGGATGCCTCGAATTCTACCTATCATCTACATCGCACCCTATTTCGCATCCCTATCGCTGCCTAACGCAGCCGGCGGCGCCGCACGGATTTGGCGCCAGCCATATTAATCATACTTTGTTGTGTATGCGCGTGACACAGGGCCGCGGCAAGGGCGTCCGCCGCATCCTCCTGCGGTTCGCCCGGCAATCGCAGCAGCACCTTGACCATATGCTGCACTTGCGCTTTATCTGCAGCCCCGGTACCGACCACTGATTGCTTTATCTGGCGCGCCGAATATTCTGCCACCGGCATGTCCTGTGCGACACAAGCCACAATAGCGGCGCCACGGGCCTGCCCCAGCTTCAGCGCCGAGCCGGCACTTTTGGCCATAAACACCTGCTCAATAGCTAATTCCTGCGGACAATGCAGGTCGACCAACTCAGTCACGCTATTGAAGATGATGCGCAGCCTCTCTGGCAGTTCACCCCCGGGCAAGCGAATAACGCCACTGGTGACATATTCACTGCGTCCGGACACAAAGCTGATGATGCCAAAGCCTGTTTTTCGTGAACCGGGGTCTATCCCCAGGATGAGCGACATACCAAAACCCGCCGGCTGCGTAAGTTTCTTATTATGGACAACTTTAGGGCACAGGTCAGTAGATAACGCGCAAGGACCGGACCAAATTGGCAATTCGGCGCACTGTGTCTGTGACTACGCGCTCTGCCGAACCACACAGCACCGGTTAGATACCTTACAACGCAGACAGAACCTCATCCGGAATGTCTACATTGGTATAAACATTCTGCACATCATCCAGGTCCTCCAGGGCATCCACCAACGCCATCAATTTCTCGGCTGCCGCAGCATCTACCGGGACAGTAGTGGCGGCAAGCATAGTCACCTCACCATCATCGGCATTCAGCCCGGCAGCCTCCAGAGCCGTCTTGATCGCTGCAAATTCTTCCCAGGGCGTAAGTACATCCACCGAGCCGTCACTATGCGACTCGATATCATCTGCTCCGGCCTCCAGAGCTGCGTCCAGCAACCGCTCCTCATCCACGCCAGGAGCAAAACTGAGCTGCCCCTTGCGCGCAAACAAATAGGCGACAGAGCCATCGGTACCCAGGTTACCGCCGCGCTTGGAAAAAGCGTGGCGCACATCTGCTACGGTGCGATTACGGTTATCGGTCATTACCTCAACCAGCACAGCGATGCCACCTGGAGCGTAGCCTTCGTAGGTCAGCTCCTCCATGTCATCAGCTTCGTTGGTACCAGCGCCGCGAGCGATTGCCCTATCTACTGTATCCCGGGTCATGTTGGCACCCAGAGCCTTGTCTACAGCGGCGCGCAAGCGAGGATTATCCTCTGGTAAGGGGCCGCCCTGCTTCGCGGCGACTACCAACTCTCTGATCAGCTTGGTAAACGCCTTACCTCGCTTGGCATCCTGGGCCGCTTTGCGGTGCTTGATGTTGGCCCACTTACTATGACCAGCCATAACAATCTTCCTTCTTATATAGAGCGACGGTGCCTGGTGCGCGCCTATTCGCCCTGCTTTTCCTCTTCCCGGGCCTGGCGCAAGCGGATATTGAGTTCGCGCAATTGCTGGGCACTGACATCCCCCGGGGCATTGGTCATCACGCACGCCGCGCTCTGGGTTTTGGGGAAGGCGATCACGTCACGGATAGAGTGCGCGCCGGTCATCAACATCACCAGGCGATCAAGGCCAAAGGCGAGCCCGCCGTGAGGTGGCGCGCCGTATTGCAAGGCATTGAGCAGGAAGCCAAACTTTTCTTCGGCTTCGACTTCGTCGATTTGCAGAATTCTAAACACCGATTCCTGCATGTCCCGCTGATGAATACGGATACTGCCACCACCGAGCTCACAACCGTTCAACACCATGTCGTAGGCACGCGACAGCGCTCCTTCAGGGTTGCTCACCAACTCCTCAGCCGAGCACGACGGCGCGGTAAAGGGATGATGCAGGGGCGTCAGGTTACCGTCGCTCCCTTCTTCAAACATGGGAAAATCCACCACCCACAGTGGCGACCAGCCCTGGGCAATAAGACCCAGGTTCTCAGCGACTTTGATACGCAGGGCGCCCAGGGCCTCATTGACCACCCTGGCCTGATCGGCGCCAAAGAAAATTATGTCGCCATTGGCGGCATCGAGGCGCCGCATCATCTGCGCCACAACCTCCTCCGGCATGAACTTGAGTATCGGTGACTGCAGGCCTTCTACTCCCGCATCGATATCATTCACCTTGATCCAGGCCAAACCCCTGGCACCGTATATCGATACGTACTTGGTGTACTCATCGATTTCCTTACGGCTGATTTTTGCTCCGCCGGTGATTTTCAACGCGGCTACCCGCCCCTTGGGGTCATCTGCCGGTCCACGGAACACCTTGAAATCCACCTGCTGCATCAGGTCATCCACGGTTACCAGTTCCATTGGAATACGCAGATCAGGCTTGTCCGAGCCAAAACGCTCCATGGCCTCGGCATAAGGCATATGCGGGAACTCTGGAAGATCCACATCCAGAACCGCCTTGAATAGCTCACGAATCATGCGCTCGGTAATGGCCATGATCTGCTCTTCATCCAGAAAAGAGGTCTCTATATCAATTTGCGTGAATTCCGGCTGTCGATCAGCGCGCAGGTCTTCGTCACGGAAACACTTGGCGATCTGATAGTAGCGGTCAAAGCCCGACACCATCAGCAACTGCTTAAACAATTGTGGCGATTGAGGTAGCGCAAAAAACTGCCCCGGGTGCGTGCGACTGGGCACCAGGTAGTCGCGAGCACCTTCGGGGGTAGCCCGGGTAAGAATAGGCGTTTCGATGTCCAGAAAGCCCTCATCGTCCAGGAAATTACGCACCGCCGTGGTTATTTTGGAACGCAGCATCAGACGCTCCTGCATTTCGTGGCGACGCAGATCCATATAGCGGTACTGTAGACGTACTTCTTCACCCACAGTGGTAAATTCGTCCAACTGAAAAGGCGGCGTAGCTGCGGTGTTGAGAATTTCCAATTCTTTGCCCAGCACTTCTATCTGGCCGGTAACCATGGCCGGGTTAACAGCTTCGGCGGAACGCGCGCGCACCCGCCCGGTAATCTTTAGTACGTATTCGCTGCGCACGCGATCGGCCCGCTGAAAGTGCTCCTGCGTATCGGGGTCAAACACCACCTGCACAATACCCTGGCGGTCACGCATATCGAGGAAAATTACCCCGCCATGATCCCGGCGGCGATCCACCCAGCCACACAGGGTGACCGTCTCATCGATATTAGCTGTTCCCAGGGCGCCACAATAATGACTGCGCATAGTCTGATTTCCGTCTGAATTGGCTGGCCTGGCCCGCATCGGGCCAGGAGTTAGGCTGTCTTTGTACTATCGCTTTTCTTACCTGCTGTAGAGTCGGCAGAACTGGACTTATCGCTGGCACCGGCAGATGCGGCGCTATCTGAGCTGCCCCCTGCCAGATTCTTCTTATTGCCGGTCTTGAAGTCGGTCTCATACCAGCCGCCGCCCTTGAGCCTGAAAGCTGCAGCTGAGACTTTCTTCTTCAATGTCGATTTGCCGCACTCGGGACAGTCCCGCAACGGCTCTGCACTGATTTTTTGCAACGCCTCCAGGCTTTTGCCGCAGGCTTCGCACTGATACTCATATATCGGCATGGAAATGACCCACCAAAGATTACAATGTAGTAGAGAGAAAATTTGAGGCGCGGATTTTACCCCATGCAGGCGTAGAGGCCAAGCGCGGGTACTGGCAGAATTACGAGCGTCACACCCTCACACCCGGGAGGGTGCCGTCAGGTATAACTGCCGACTACTCCGCCCCGGAGGGGCGGAGTAGTCGAGATTCGACGCTTAGGAAGCGGCGAATTCCTTCAGCTTCTTCAAGGGACGAACTTTCACAGCAATGCTGGCAGGCTTCGCTTTGAAAACTGTCGCTTCACCGGTGAAGGGATTGATGCCCTTGCGCGCTTTGCGAGCAGGCTTCTTCACAGTGGTGATTTTCATGATACCCGGAACCGTGAACTCGCCGACGCCGCGCTTTTTGATACTGCGCTCCATCAACGTGTGCACTTCGTCCATAACAGCGCCGACCTGCTTCTTGCTCAGTCCAGTGCTTTCCGCAACGCTGGCCAGGATCTGGCTCTTGGTCATTTTGGTATTGATGGCCGGAGCCTTCTTCACCGGTGCTGCCTTTTTAGCTACTGCCTTTTTCTTGGCAGGTGCTTTTTTGGCTGCGACTTTCTTCGCCGGAGCTTTCTTTTTAGCTGCTGCTTTTTTGGTTGCCATGTTATTTTTAACCTTCCCTAATAGTGAAATAAAACGAACCTCGAAGCTGGACTACTCGTCTTCCATGTCTGCGAAGAACAACGTCGCCACAAGCTACGAGCAATGTATAAATCATGAAACGCTACAATACAAGTGTTTTTCATCGGATATTTCAAAAAAGACCTATTTTTACAGTTCCCAAGGCAATTCGCGGTTCAATCTGCACCAAATAGGTCTACCTGCGGCAGTCAGGAAAAGAGCGCTCCGCCAGCACTGAAAACACAATAGAAGCGGCGCTGTACGCTCAACGCGTTCAGACGTAAACTAGGCGCCCTGTTTTAACCCCAGCCAGCGGATCGATTCATGCGCACCAGTAATTTCCTCATTGCCACCCAGAAAGAGACACCAGCCGATGCGGAGGTCATCAGTCACCAACTGATGTTGCGCGCCGGACTGATCCGCAAACTTGCATCCGGTTTATACACCTGGCTGCCTCTGGGCCTGCGCGTGCTGCGCAAAGTTGAGGGCATCGTGAGACAGGAAATGGACAAAGCCGGCGGCCAGGAAGTCAGCATGCCCGTCGTACAACCCGCCGAACTGTGGCAGGAGTCTGGGCGCTGGGAGCAATATGGTCCCGAATTACTGCGTATCCACGACCGCCATCAACGGGAGTTTTGCCTCGGACCTACCCACGAGGAGGTGATTACCGACCTGGTGCGCAACGAGATTAAAAGCTACAAGCAACTACCCATCAACCTATACCAGATTCAAACCAAGGTGCGCGATGAAATCAGGCCCCGCTTCGGTATCATGCGCTCCAGGGAATTCCTGATGAAGGATGCTTACTCCTTTCACCTCGACCAGGCATCACTGGAGCAAACCTATACGGTAATGCACCAGACCTACAGCAACATCTTTACCCGGCTGGGTCTCGAATTTCGCCCCGTCATCGCCGACACCGGCAGTATTGGTGGCAATGCATCACATGAGTTTCATGTACTGGCCAACTCCGGAGAGGACGACATCGCGTTTAGCGACAGCAGTGACTACGCTGCCAATGTCGAGATGGCAGAGGCCTTGGCACCCAGCGGTGAACGAGCCGCGCCACAAACTGAACTGACGGAAGTAGCGACGCCTGGCGTCAAAACTATAGACGACCTGGTCGCATTCTTGTCCGTCGACCCCGCCGTCACCGTAAAAACCCTACTGGTCGCTGGCGCGCAAGAGGGCGAATTGGTGGCCCTGGTTCTGCGTGGCGACCACCAGCTCAACACCCTCAAAGCAGAAAAGATGCCCGGGGTTGCCTATCCCCTGCAAATGGCGAGCGAGGAGCAGGTACGCGCTACCTGTGGCGCTGGCTTTGGCTCACTGGGCCCGGTGGGCCTGGGTATACCTGTCATTATCGATCGCAGCGCTGCGCATCTGGCTGACTTCATCTGCGGAGCCAACAAGGATGATGCCCACCTGAGGGGGGTCAACTGGGAGCGCGACTGTGCACTCGATCAGGTGGCCGACCTGCGTGAAGTCACCGAGGGTGACCCCAGCCCCGACGGCCAGGGTCGGTTGCAAATAAAGCGCGGCATTGAAGTGGGCCACATTTTCCAATTGGGCACCAAGTACAGTGAGGCCATGGACGCTAAAGTCCTGAATGAAAACGGCAAGAACGTCACCATAACCATGGGTTGCTATGGCATCGGCGTGAGTCGCATAGTGGCCTCCGCCATTGAACAGAATCACGATGACCGGGGCATCATCTGGCCCACCAATATGGCGCCCTTCCAGCTGGCCATCGTGCCGTTGAACATGCAGAAGTCGGAATTGGTTGCCAGCTGCGCCGAAGATCTCTACCAGCGTCTGCAGGATGCGGGTGTAGAGGTTTTGCTTGACGACCGCAACGAGCGCCCCGGCGTCAAGTTTGCGGACATGGAACTGATCGGTATTCCACACCGCATAGTCATTGGCGACCGCGCTCTGGCGGAGAACAACATCGAGTACAAGGGTCGCCAGGATGAGGATTCACAACTCATAGACCGCAGTGACATCATGCAATTCATCCTGGCAAAAATGGCCTAGGCCCGGTCATGGGCATAGGTATCAAGGGACTGCAAGTCCGGGTCTGCCTGGGTCTGATACTGAGCGTCGCGCTCGCTTTACCGGCGGCGGCACAACCCACTGACCAACAAGAGCGCGCCGAGCTACGTAACTTCCTGGAGCAAACCATTCATGGTGCGGACAGCTTTCAGGATCGCTACGATGCAGAAGTGTGGCTGGTGGACATGTCTTCCCGACTGAGCCGCTTCGTCAAAGACCCGCAGCAGCGCCTGGACCTGTTACGCAATATTCACGCAGCAGCAACAGCGGCCAGCGTGCCCCCTGAACTAGTGCTGGCTGTAATAGAAGTAGAGAGTCATTTCGACCGCTTTGCAATTTCCCGGGTGGGCGCCCAGGGCATGATGCAGGTCATGCCGTTCTGGAAAGATGAAATTGGTCGACCGGATGATAATCTGACCAATACTGCCACCAATCTGGAATACGGATGTCGTATTATGCAGTTCTATTTAGCCCGCAAAGATGGTGATCTACATAGGGCCATGGCGGCTTATAACGGCAGCACCGGCAGTCGCGTCTACAGCGACAAGGTGTATCGAGCCTGGCAGAATCACTGGCGCACTGAACAGCTGGATTGGTCGCGCTAGCGGCTTTATCGATAAGATCCTGGAGATTGACCGGTCCACTTCTTGAACGAGCGATGAAACGCACTGGGATCGGAGAAGCCCACCTGCTCTGCCACCTCGCTGACAGTCATCCCCTCACAACTCAACATTGAGATCGCCACATCGCGCCGGGCATTGTCCTTGATACGCTGGTAGGAGGTACCCTCTCTTTCCAGGCGTCGACGCAAAGTGCGCGCCGACATATTCAGTAAATCAGTCAATTCCTCAAAACTGGGCATTTCCTGCCGAAAATCATCTCCCAGAATCTGCCGAATGCGATGCGTGATGCTCAGGGTGCTGGCCAAAGGCTCGATCACCAGGTAATAAGGCGCCAACTTCAAAAACTCATGCAACTGCGGTTCATCGCGAACCAATTCGGCATCCAGGTGGCGAGCACTGAAGGTCACGAAATTAACGCTCTGATTGTACTCCACCGGGCAGGGAAAGAAATGACGAATGCCGTCCATAAAATCCGGTTGAGGCCCAGCGGAGCCAGCGCTGGTCACATCAATATGCTGACCAATCAGCCACCCGCAGAAACGCACCCACATCGCCAGGTTGCACAGCACGCTATGTTGCACCTCGCTGGGATCAGCGTCACTGAAGTAAGTCAAAGTGGCCTCTTTGCGACCTTTATCTGTAACAAGCCCATTAACAACGTCGGCGCCCTGGCGCACTCGACAACAAGCGTTGAAATCAATACCCCGGCGCATGGCCGCTGCCAGGGTGGGGCTGTTAATCATGCTCAGCGCTATCAGGCGAGTAGTCCCGAGCGGTGTCTGGACATCGGGCATGACGCCACCCGATTCATCTCCCAATTCACGGAACAACTGCATACACAAGCGACTGTACTGCTCGCGGGAGACAAAAGCGGTTTGGGCATCCTGACGCAGGGGATCGAAAGGGAAAGCGGCGGCACGCAAGATGGCCTGCACATCACGGTTGTGGGCACGCGCCTGGGCTAGCAGCGCCCGGGTGAACTTAATCGGCACGGCCTCGTTATACAACTGCGAATTAACTGTCACTCTGGACAAATTATTGACTCTCGTGGAACCCAGGAGCTGATTATAACGCGTTGTTGCCAACAAGCTGAAGCCATCTCATCGAGCTCGGGCCTACCCGGTTGCAGCGATCCTGGCAAATAAGTTGTCCGCCGGATTTGACAACACTGCGACGCCTGCCCAATATGGGAGTAGGACAGACACGCCATACCGTTATAAGAATTAATGACTGATATAAACCAATTAAGTAAATGGAACAGGGATATATCCCAAGCTATCGCTGCCCTGGGTAGTGATAGGTTCTTCCCTGCACTGATTGATGCGGTAAATGGCCAGGTTAGTATCGACTATCCGCAAATTTGGCTGTATCACAAGGATTTGCCCCCGAGAGTCCTGTATCACCAAATTCCAAAACACGCGCTAGCCAGCCAGGTCGACCAATACCTGGACGGTCCTTATCGCGAAGATCCGTTTTACCAGGCCTCCATGCACCAGCCCCGGTCGAAGATTTATCGTCTCTCCAGAGTCACCATGGGCAAGCTGCAACAATCGGATTACTACCGTGATTACTACGCCGACACGGGCACCGCAGACGAAGCGGTATACCTGGCCAAGCTGCACGCCGGTAACGTCATAAACCTGAGCATGATGCGCTTACCACAGCACGGCGCATTTACTGACCAGGAATATGAGTCCCTGTACCTGCTGGCGGAGCCGGTGTCAGAACTGATCAAATCGCACAGTGAACACAGCGACTTTGCGGTCACACACTTGATTCAACCAGGCATCGACCACCAGATTGACCTCGCGTTTCGTACCTTCGGAGCCTCCCTGCTATCGCCCCGGGAGAAAGATGTGCTGGAATTGATGTTGCGTGGCTATGGCACAGATGTGTCTGCGGAGCGCCTGACCATCGCCGTGGAAACAGTCAGGCGTCATCGCAAAAGTATCTATCGCAAACTCGATGTGAACTCCCAAACAGATCTTTTCTCATTATTCCTGAACGCCATGTCCTGCATAGGAGAGGCTGGTGGAGATGATCCTCTGAGCATCTATATGGCACCTCGCTGACAAGGGCTCTGCACGGCATTCTTGCCTGCCCCAAGTTGGGCATTGAGTATCAGGACATAAATAAGGATAGTGCACGCTTACCCGAAAATGTACGGTGGATGCATGTCGCTTGAAGCCGATTGGTTCCTGCGGGCACACCCAGAAATAACAACCATCGAAGCCCTGCTGCCTGACTGTAACGGTGTCATGCGCGGCAAATGGTTGCCCCGTCACAAACTGGCCAAAATCTTCGACGGCGAACTCAAACTCCCCAAAACTGCCCTGAGCCTGGATATCTGGGGTCGGGATGTGGAAGAACTGGTATTCGCCTCTGGTGACGCCGACGGCATTTGCCGGCCGGTAGAGGGTTCATTACTCCCCACGCCCTGGGCCGCCGGAGGGCAGCACGGCCAGATAATGTTGTCTATGTTTGACGCCGATGGCTCACCCTACCTCGGTGATCCGCGGCATGTGCTCAAGCAAGTGCTGGCGCGTTATCAGGAGGCGGGGTGGCGACCTGTGGTCGCCGCCGAGCTCGAATTCAGCCTCGTCCGCTGGGACGATTCAGTCCCCATCCACACCTGCCCCTCGCCGGTAGGTGGCTCGCCAGTGGGCGGTAACACCTACGGCCTTGACGTGCTCAATCACCATCAGGCCATGATGGAGGACCTGCGCCTGGCCTGTGAAATCCAGGACCTGCCTTTCGATGGTGTGGTTAAGGAATCAGCCCCATCCCAGTACGAAATCAACATGCAACACGTGGATAATCCGGTGCTGGCGGCGAAACAGATTATGATGATGAAGCGTCTTATCAAAGGCGTTGCCGCCAAGTACGACCTGATCGCAAGCTTCATGCCCAAACCATTTGAAAACGAAGCCGGCAACGGCATGCACGTGCACTGCAGTGTGCTCGACGAAAATGGACTGAACATTTTTGACGATGGCACCGAGACGGGTACACCCCTGTTACAAAATGCCATAGCGGGCTGTCTGCTGAATATGGCCGACTCGGTAGCGATACTCGCACCCAGCTTCAACGCCTACCGCCGCTTCCAACCAGGTTGTCACGCCCCCACCTACCCCAGCTGGGGCTATGAGAACCGCACGGTTGCTGTACGTGTGCCGGCTGGCAGCCACGCAGCCCGGAGGCTGGAGCACCGGGTTGCAGGCGCTGACGCGAACCCCTACCTGCTGTTTGCCGTCCTGCTGTCGGCCATGCTGGATGGAATCGAACAAAACCTGTCACCAGGCAAGCCCATTAGCGGAGACGGCTACGCCCAGGAAGAGGCTGTCCTGCCGTTGTATATGCCTGACGCGGTGAAATTATTCAGCGAGTCAGACTTTATCCGCAATGCGCTGGGCAGCGAATTGCAGCGTATTTTCACGCTCACCAAAGAGCAGGAAATCGATGAGTTTCGAAAGCGTATTACCACACTGGAATACCAATCCTACCTGGAAAAGCTCTAAACTTCGGCGAATATCCGTTTAAAACCACTCAATAAACCTACGTCCTAACTGCTTTCGCAGCACGCCAATCACCGGCATGATCGTGCACGCCAGTATAAGACCGTATATGGCGCCGATTGTCATGGACGCGAGCAGCCCGCAGTGTGAGAATTGCCTACGCTAACAGGCATTGGTTATTTTCTATGCAACTGATACGACAAATTCTCCCTTCCTGGCTACTACTGGGCGCCCTGACTGCAGGTGTTTACCTGACAGCCGGCCCCGCTGTCGGCCAAACAGATCAATGCGCCTCTGCATTAGGACAGGTTGTTACCCATGACGGCGGGGAACTGGCTAACGAACTGGAAATACTCAGCTGGAACATACAAAAAGCCGGCAACATCGGCTGGGCGGATGATCTTGCAAGTTTTGCTACCGATGTGGATCTGGCTTTCATCCAGGAGGCCTCGGTGCAAGCGCAGATTCCACAGGCCATGCAGGGAGATATGTTTCAGGCATTCGCCGCAGGCTATACCACAGCCAGCCAGCAAACAGGCGTGATGACGCTCAGTTCCAGCTCGCCCAGCGTGCACTGCAACCTCACATCCTGGGAACCCTGGCTGGGTACACCCAAGGCCACCAGTATTACCGAATACCCACTGCAGGGTCGGGATGAACGACTGCTGACCATCAATTTACACGCCGTCAATTTCGCCCTGGGTCTGGTGAACTTCCAGGCTCAGTTTCAAGCACTGAACGACGTATTGAATAGCCACCAGGGACCGGTCATTCTGGCGGGGGACTTAAATACCTGGAGCGGCAAGCGCCAGAGTCTGGTAGACCAGTTTATGGACAAGCATGGCTTGACACCGGTGGCATTTAAGCCGGATTTGCGCACCACTACCTTCGGATATGCGCTGGATCACATCTATATACGCGGCATGCGTGCCGAGCTCGCCCGGGTCATCCCGGTGTCCAGCTCGGATCACAATCCGCTGCGGGTCAGGTTGGCATTCCAATGATACGCCGCACCATTTGCTCGCTGTTACTGGCCTGGGCACTCATACTGACCAGCAGCGCAAGTGCGCAGACTCAAGCAGAGCTTGAAGTAAATTATTTGCTCGAATATGTGGCCAGCAGCGGCTGTATATTTATTCGCAACGGTGATGACCATGACTCGGCTGACGCCGCAGACCACCTGCGCCTGAAATACACACGCGGCAAACGCTACGTCAATTCTGCCGAGCAGTTTATCGACCGCCTGGCCACACAGAGCTCCTGGAGTGGCGACCAGTATATGGTCACCTGCGCAGGGAAGTCCGAACCCAGCGGCGAATGGTTGCACCGCACACTGGCTGACTATCGCCAACAGAGCGCGGCGCCGAGCTCCAATACGCCTTAAATCGGCGGCTCCCTGTCTACTTCCAGGCTCACTACCGGAACAGAGACAAACGAGTCCCCACCGAGACACTGGTGCTGCCGCTCCAGACGAGCAACCAGGGCAAACGCTCCCATCATCGCCAGCACACCAAAGACCACTGCTCCAAAGGCCTCACCGGCCATAACACCCCGGGCCCCATACCACTGGGCGCCAAAGTAAACCGCTGGAATAGTTCCCAATACAGCCCGGCCAAAGTTGAAATAGGTGGCCCAATGGGGGTGGTGCAAATTGTTAAAACTGGCATTGGCAACAAATAAAATGCCGTTGAAAGTAAAGGCTCCCACCAGAAAGTGCGTATAAAACAGTATCAACTCCGCCGCTTCGTCGCTGGCCGAAAACGCGCGCACGATAGCATCGGCACAAAACAATAACACCATCCACACCAACGCCACATAAACCACATTAAACACCAACGCACTGACCAGGGTTGAGCGAACACGGTCGTACAGACCCGCCCCCGCGTTCTGACCAACAATAGGTCCAACCGCGCCCGACAGCGCAAAAATAGCAGCAAAGGCCACAGGGGTGATGCGCCCCATAATAGCGGCACCCGCTACCGCGCTGTCACCAAACTGGGACATTGTCCGCAGCACGAAGCTACTGCCAATTGGCGTGGCAAGGTTGGTTAATACCGCGGGGCCGGCGATCGTCAATATCGGACGCATATCTGCGCAAAACTCTTCCCAGGTTATCCGGCACGGCAATTTGTGCACGACGACAATAGCGTGGGTGGCTATCACCAGCACCACCAAACGCGAAACCACCGAGGCCAGGGCTGCGCCCTCCAAACCCCAGTCGAAAGTAAAGATGAATAGCGGATCAAGGGCGGCATTAACGAATGAGCCAATGACAGTGGCCCACATGGAACGGCGTGCATCGCCAATTGCACGAACACCAGCGGCCATACTCATGCCCAAAACCAACACTGGCATATTCGGCAGCACGATACCGGCGTAGCTTACGGCGTAATCCAGCGTCTGCCCCGACGCCCCGAGCAGGATCAACAGGGCAGGCAAGTTGAACCAGGCAACACCACATATCAGCGTTGATAGCAGGACATTGAAGATCAGTGAACTGGTACAATAGCGCCGGGCCAGATCGCGACGATGCGCCCCTTCGGAGCGCGCTACCAGTGCCCCCAACGCTATTTGTAGACCAATGCTAACGGACACCAGAAAGAACAACAGCGTGCCGGCATAACCCACGGCGGCCGCTAGCTCCTGCTCCCCCAGCAAGGTGAGAAAATACATGTCTACCATGTCTACAGCAAACATCGCGAGCAGGCCGGTCGCACTGGCGCTGGTCATAAGCACCACGTGCCGCATGGTAGAGCCCTGGGTAAAGACCGCGCCAGTCATGCCATTCCAATGCTATACCAAGACTGCCGGAACGCCACTTGCCAGCCATCCAGAGATAGTGCGTTCACATGGATGTTCAGGGTGCAACTGCTCGGATGCATGAAATACTCTGCTGCATGTTCAGATTGTTTTGAGTGAGGTGCATGATACTGTAGAATGCGGAGCCTGTATGTCCGGTACGAGGCTCCACAACCACAATGACCAAAAGCAACACCAGGCCACCTTTGAATCCGATCAACGTCGTCATTTTCATCGGCTTGCCAATAGCGGCAATATTGCTTGTTCCACTGTGGGGCATCTATTACGGCTACGATAGCTTTCAGTGGCTTTGGGCCCTGGCCTTTTTGTACCTCAACGGCATGTCTATCACCGGTGGCTACCACCGCTTGTGGGCACATAAAGCATATACCGCCAGCCCGGCATTGAAATGGTTCTTCGCCTTTTGGGGAGCCGGCGCCCTGCAAAACAGCATATTGATCTGGGCCTCAGATCACCGCCGCCACCACCGCCACGTGGACGACAATGAACGCGATCCCTATTCCGCCGGTCGCGGATTATGGTACAGCCATATAGGCTGGATGTTGCGAGAATATCGCAGTACCGAAACTGACTTCAGCAATGCCCGGGATCTACAGCGCGACCCTATCGTAATGTGGCAGGACAAACATTATGCCGCGCTTACCCTGTTTATGAACGTTGGCCTGCCTCTACTTTTGGGCATCTGGCACCAGGATATCATCGGCACATTGTTACTAGTCGGCCTGCTGCGCCTGGTGGTAAATCACCATGTCACCTTTTTCATCAACTCCCTGGCTCATTATTGGGGTACCCGGCCCTACACCGAAAGCAATAGCGCCAGGGACAATGGCTTTCTCGCCTTTCTCACGTACGGCGAGGGCTATCACAATTACCATCATATATTTCAGGCAGACTACCGCAATGGCATCCGCTGGTGGCAGTGGGATCCCACCAAATGGATGATCGCCCTGTGCTCGCACATCGGCCTGGCCAGCAACTTAACCCGCGTATCTGACTTCAAAATACAACGTGCAATTCTGGACGCCGATTTTGAGCGCGCACGAAATAAACTCAATGATGCACAAAGTGCTGCCCCCATGCGCGACATGCTGGAACGGGAGTATCAATTGTTCACTGAGTCCATCAACCAATGGACCGTTCTGCAAACCGACCGTTACGAGCGCAAGAAGGAACAGCTAGAGGGCGCATTGGAAGAGAGAAAGCAGCTATTGCAACAAAAATGGGAAACTGCCGCTTTACGCACCAAATTCAAGGCCCTTGAATACTCCCTTAAGATGCAACGCAAGCGCCTGGAACTACTCATGCAACAGGTGCAGTTACAGGCCCAGACAGCATAGAGCGCGGCTCATCAAACTCAAATGACAGGCAAACTGCTATGACAACCAATATTTATGATTTCAGCTGCGAAACAACAGGTGGCAGCAAAAAGTCCCTGAATGACTACAAGGGAAAAGTGCTGCTGGTGGTCAACACCGCTTCCAAATGTGGCTTTACGCCACAGTTCGAAGGACTGGAAGAGATGTACGAAAAGTACAAGGACCAGGGACTGGAGATTCTTGGCTTCCCGTGTAATCAATTCGGCAAGCAGGACCCCGGAAGCAACGATGAGATTATGGAATTCTGCCAGCTCAATTACGGGGTAAGCTTCCCCATGTTTGGCAAAATCGAAGTAAATGGTAGCGGCACTGACCCTCTGTTCAAGCACCTCAAAAAAGAGGCTCCAGGCGCACTAGGGAGTGAGCGTATCAAGTGGAACTTTACCAAATTTCTGGTGGATGACCAGGGCGATGTTTTGAAGCGCTACGCCCCCACTGCAAAGCCTAAAGACATCGAAAAAGATGTGAAGAAATTACTCGGCTGACACCCACAATAGCCCTGCGCCGGTTGGCACCGGCGATACCCGGGGTCAATGTTCACGCGTAGAGCGAAACTCCACATCAGGCCAACGCTCTTCCATCAACGCCAAATTAACCCTGGTAGGCGCCAAATAGGTGAGATGGCCGCCGCCGTCTACGGAGAGGTGCTCAGCGGCTTTCCTGCGAAACTCCTCCAGCTTGCGCTCATCGTCACACAGAATCCAACGCGCGGTGTACACATTGACCGGCTCGTAAATAGCCTCAACCTTGTATTCGTCATTGAGTCGATAAGCCACCACATCAAACTGCAATTGCCCGACGGCACCGACCACAAGATCCGTGGTGGTGATGGGAGCAAATACCTGGGTGGAACCCTCCTCCGATAACTGTTGCAATCCGCGCTGCAGCTGCTTGGCTTTCATAGGGTCAATGAGCCGAATGCGGCGAAACAGTTCCGGGGCGAAGTGCGGCACGCCGGTAAACTGCAACTCTTCACCTTCGGTGAAGGTATCGCCAATCTGTATGGTGCCGTGGTTGTGCAGGCCAATAATATCGCCGGACACCGCGTCCTCTACCAGCACCCGCTCGCCCGCCTTGAAGGTCACCGCATCGGCAATTTTTACCTCCTTGCCCACACGCACATGGCGCATTTTCATCCCTTTGCTGTAACGGCCGGAGCACACCCGCATAAAGGCGATCCGGTCGCGGTGCCGCGGGTCCATATTCGCCTGGATTTTGAACACGAAGCCACTGAACGTTTTCTCATCCGCTGCCACTGTGCGATTTGTGGTGTCACGGCCCTGCGGCGGCGGTGCCCACTGCACAAAATCATCAAGCATTTCCCGCACCCCGAAATTACCCAGGGCCGTGCCGAAAAATACCGGGCTCAGCTTACCCGCAAGAAAGGCATCCAGTTCAAATTCATGACTGGCGCCACGTACCAGCTCTATTTCTTCGGCAAGGTCATCGTATTCATCGCCCAACAGAGTCCTGGCCTGGTCCGAATCCAGACCCTCTATGCGCTTGTCGTCGGACAATATCGCGCCCTGGCCTGGCGTAAACAGGTGAATCACATCAGTGTAGAAGTTATAGACGCCCTTGAAATCCTTACCCATGCCGATAGGCCAGTTGATGGGCGCACCCCGTATCTGCAATACCGCCTCAATTTCGTCCAGAAGATCGATAGGGTCGCGGATATCCCTATCCATTTTATTGACGAAACTGAAAATTGGCGTGTCGCGCAGCCGCGTCACGTTCATCAATTTGATGGTGCGATCCTCTACACCTTTAGCGCCATCGATAACCATCAGGGCTGAGTCTACGGCAGTGAGGGTGCGATAGGTGTCCTCGGAGAAATCCTCGTGCCCCGGGGTATCCAGCAAGTTTACGGTGCGTCCCTGATAAGGAAACTGCATAACCGAAGAGGTCACCGATATCCCACGCTCCTGCTCCATACTCATCCAGTCGGAAGTCGCCTTGGGACCCTTTTTGCCCTTGACGCTGCCCGCTACCTGAATGGCGTTGCCCAACAGCAGCAGTTTCTCCGTGATAGTGGTCTTACCCGCATCCGGGTGCGAAATAATCGCAAAGGTGCGTCTGGCGGCGATCGCTTTGCCGAGGTCTGACATGTAGCTTCCCATAAAAAATCGCGAATTATACGCCCTTTCCCTGTCGGACGCAGTGCCTTGCCGGCAACGCCTGCCCACTGCGAATCATCAAGCTGAATGGCGCTAGGCAGAAAAGGGCGTAGCGTATAAAAATGGCCCGGGAACCACCTCAGCGCAACTCGCTGGCCAAAACTGCCAACAGCCTTTGTCCAACGGTATTCATTTGGACAACATTCGGAGACAGCTGTTTAGCCATGGAGGTCACGCGTAAGTCTTGATAACCGCAGGGATTGATGCGCTGAAAAGGCTCAAGATCCATGTCCACATTCAACGACAGACCATGGTAGCTGCAGCCGCGGCGTATGCGCAGTCCCAGTGCAGCAATTTTTTCTTCTCCGACATAAACGCCCGGAGCACCCGCGCGCGCCACCGCATGGATAGCGTATTCCCGCAACAACTGCACGATACTGCGCTCTATCAAATCCACCAGGCCACGAACACCAAGCTGCTGACGCCGGATATCTACCAACAGGTAAACCACCCACTGGCCGGGGCCGTGGTAGGTAACCTGCCCTCCCCGATCTACCTGAATAACGGGAATATCCCCAGGAGCCAGCACATGCTCGGCCTTGCCCGCCTGCCCCTGGGTGAACACCCGGGGGTGTTGCAGCAACCAAAGCTCGTCGGCAGTCTCGGCCGTACGCTCATCGGTAAATTGCTTCATGGCAGCAAGCGTGGGGGCATATTCCACCTGGCCCAACTCGCGCAACACAAGATCTGGCGTTGACACGCCCTAGATCACCATTTTTACATGACCGCTGGCCAGCAGGTCCTGATGCAGAGCTTCCAGCTGCTCTGGGCCAGTTGCAGTTATGGTAATAGTGAGCGAAGTGAAGGTGCCCTTACTGCTGGTATTCGCCGTCACTGCCAGCTGATCAAAGCCCGGGGCGTGGCGCTCGAATACCTCGAAAATAATTTCTTCGAAGGCCTCACTGCTACTGCCCAGAACTTTAATCGGGTAGTCACAGGGAAACTCAATTTTGGGGGGTTCTTGTTGCTCCAATGAGTGATCCTCCATACGCCATTACTCCGCAACCGGGTTAGCAGCCCCACTCAACAATGATCAGGCACTGAACAAGCTGGCGACCCACATCAGGATCATATCCCACAAGCGGGCAAAGAAACCGCCGGGCTCTATTGTCTGTAAAGCCACAACGGGCCCACTAAACACCGTCTCACCATCCAGGCTCACCGTGACCGACCCCACGGCGTCGCCCACCGTGATTGGCGCGAGCAGTTCATCATCAACTTCTACTGTAGTGACTAGGTCTTTCTGTTTACCCCGTGGCAGGGTCAATACCACCTGTTCCAGCAAGCCCACTGCGACGTAGTCTTCCTGTCCCTTCCAGATTCGTGGCTTATCCAGTTCTGTCATGGGCTCAAACACAGGGCTTGTCTCGTAAAAACGGAAACCGTAATTTAACAAACTACGCGTCTCATTCTTGCGAGCCTGAGTGCTGCTTGTTCCCATCACCACAGAGATCAAGCGCATGCCGCGACGCTCAGCAGAGGCCACCAGACAATATCCCGCCTCCTGCGTGTGTCCGGTCTTCAACCCGTCCACAGTGGGGTCTTCCGACATCAATGTGTTGCGATTGTATTGCCTGATATTGTTGTAGGTAAATTCACGCTCTTTATAGATAGCGTATTGCTGCGGATGATCATTAATCATGGCCTTGGCGAGCAGAGCCAGGTCGCGCGCCGTGGTGATGTGATCCGGGTGGGGCAGGCCATGAGAATTCACATAATAGGTATCAGCCATACCCAAGTTCTGGGCATTGGTGTTCATCATTTCGGCAAATACGGCCTCGCTGCCCGCCACATGCTCCGCTATGGCCACAGTGGCGTCATTGCCAGAGGAAATAATAACGCCGCGCTGCAGGTCCTCAACAGATACATCCTTACCTGGTTCGATCCACATCAGCGATGAGCCGTTGAACAGTGGATTCTGGGACCAGGCATTTTCACTAACGGTCACCATATCGCTATCGTTAACGCGCCCCTCCTGAATTTCCTTGGCCAGCACATAGCTGGTCATCATTTTGGTGAGGCTGGCTGGCGGTAGCGGCATATCGGCATTATGCTCAGCCAGCACCTTGCCACTGGCAGCATCTATCAAAAAATAGGCCTTGGCCGCCACCTGAGGTGGCGAAGGCACAGCAGTTGCGCCCTGCACACTGAAAGCTGAAATTGACAGCAACAATAAAAATGCTAATCGAGTCATATAAACAAGAAACCGTGGGAAGGGATAGGAAGCGGCGAATGGTAACCCATGCGTGCCCCGAGCGAAAGAATGCTAAGGCAGAGGCTGGCCAGCTTCGTAGCCGCCGTCCTGCAATTGTTGCTGTACCACCAACAATTCATCGTTATCGGCCACTGGTCCAATACGCACCCGGTAGAGCAAACTACCGCCAGCCTCTACTTCGCTGATAAACACCGGGGCCGACAACAAGGCCTGCAATTTACCGCGTAATTGTTGGGCCGAATTCTCAGTGCCAAAAGCGCCGAGTTGCAGATACCGGTAGTTGCCACTGGTAGCGTCGCGACGATCATCAACTCCAACAATATCGAGAACCTCGACTTCCACTGGGGCAGTGCCACTCTCCATATAACCCAGTTTGACCGCAGCGCCATAGGATAAATCGATTAGTCGCTCGGAGTGAAACGGGCCACGGTCATTGATGCGCACCACCACGCTTTTACCATTATCGAGGTTGGTCACCCGTGCGTAACTGGGAATGGGCAGCGTCTTGTGGGCGGCGCTGGCCTGGTAGAGATCGAATATCTCGCCATTGGACGTTTCGTGCCCGTTAAATTTAGCGCCATACCAGGACGCAATACCGCGTTCGCGATAATTACGGTAGTCCTGCAAAACCTCATAAGTAACATCGTTAACCGTATAGGGACTCTTGTTGCCAACTGCCAGTATAGGGTCAGGACGTGGTGTCGCATCGGCCACATCAGCTGCATTCACCGCTTTTAGCGGCGCGGCGTCATGGGCATCTCCATAGCGCGACTCTGGAGCTGGTGGGGGCGTAGCAGTGCAGCCAAACAACAGCATCGCGCAAATAGCGATAACACAACATAAACCGCGAACAATCACTCAGCCGCCCGCGCGGCGAGTCGCTGGCTCAACTGGTAAACGCTCATGGCATACATGGCACTGTGGTTATAGCGGGTAATCACGTAAAAATTATGTAAACCCAGCCAGTACTCGTAACCCTTTTCGAGTTCGAACTTCATAGCGGTGGCCATCGCCTCGGGATCCAGCTCCTGTCGGGCAACGACACCGGCCTGGGCAAACTCGGCTACGGTACGCACAGGTTTTAGCTCAGCCCTGGTTCGCACAAACAGCTCTTCCGGTGCGTCCGCTGGAGCCTCTGCGGCAAACACCACCGGGCCTCCCTGACGCCAGCCGTGGGCTTTGAAATAATTGGCGACACTACCGATGGCATCCACCGGGTTATTCCAGATATCGACCACCCCGTCATCGTCAAAATCAATCGCATATTCACGGTAACTGCTGGGCATGAACTGGCCATAGCCCATGGCACCGGCATAGGAGCCGGTCAACGCTAACGGATCAAAGCCCTGCTCACGAGTCAGGAGCAAATAATTTTTCAATTCCTTGGTAAAAAATTCAGAGCGCCTGGGATAGTCAAATGCCAGGGTAGACAAGGCATCTATTACCCGATAACTACCGGCAATCCTGCCGTAGTAGGTTTCTACGCCAATAATCGCCACAATAATTTCGGCCGGAACACCCAGCTCCCGCTCGGCGCGGGCCAACGTCTGGGCATGCTCGGAAAAGAAGACCACGCCCTCTTCCTCACGTTTCTTATTCAGGAAAATTTCGCGATACTCGTACCAGGCCTTGGTCTTTTCCGCAGGTCGGGCGATAGCCTTGAGAATACTCTCCTGCCTCTGGGCCTGACTGAACACCTGGATTAACTCCTCGCGATCAAAGCCCTCCTCTTGCACCAACTCATCAACCACCACCAGGGCGGCCGGGTTGACGTCATAATTGTCCGCGGCGCAGGACAGCGTCGTCCACAAACAGGAAAATACCAGTGCAATCTTCAGGCGTACCGACATAAGCTAAAACTCAATATATTTGAATGAAAAGTAAATTTCGGCAAGCGCTCAGGACAGGCTGTCATCGTGCCACCATCCGTTTTTCCGTGCTAACCGCCATCAGCAGGCCAAACCCCGCCATCAGTGTCACTACCGAGGTACCCCCGGCACTAACCAGTGGCAGGGGAACACCTACCACCGGCAGCAATCCCGCGACCATCCCCATGTTAACAAAGACATATACAAAAAACGTCAATGTCAGGCTGCCTGCCATCATGCGACCAAAACTGGTCTGGGCCTGCACTCCAATCCAGAATCCCCGCAACAGGATCAGTACGTAGAGGCTAATCAGTATGAGTATACCGCGCAGTCCATATTCCTCCGCCAGCACCGCGATAATAAAATCCGTATGGCTTTCCGGTAAAAAATCCAGCCGGGACTGGGTGCCCTGCATCCAGCCTTTACCCTGCCAGCCCCCGGAGCCGATAGCCGTCTTGGACTGAATAATGTTCCAGCCAGCTCCGAGCTTATCGCTCTCGGGGTCGAGCATAGTAAGAATACGCTGCTTCTGATAGTCCTTGAGCACAAACATCCACACCGGCCATGAGGAAGCCACGGCCATTACCACGGCGCCAAAAATATAGCGCCAGCCGATACCTGCCATGAACAGGACAAACAGGCCGCTGGCAGCAATCAACAAAGCGGTACCCAGATCCGGTTGCTGCAAAATCAGCAGTGCTGGCAAGCTCAGCAGTATTAGCGCCGCCACAATGGACAAAAAACGCGGCGGTAGCGCACGGTCTGCCAGGAACCAGGCCACAGCCATGGGTACTACCAGCTTCATGATCTCTGAGGGCTGAAAGCGAAAACCGCCAACCTGTAACCAACGTTGCGCCCCCTTGGCGCCGACTCCGAAAAACATCACTGCCACCAGGGTGCCTATACCCAATAAATAAAGCCACGGAGCCCAGCGCATATAGCGCTGCAAGCTTATCTGGGCACCCACGATCATGATGCCGTAAGCAACCAGAAAATAACGCCCCTGGCGGATTACCGCCGCCATATTCTGGCCAGAGGCGCTGTACAGGACGAACAGTCCATAAATAGTAAGTGCCATAAGCAACAACAGCAGGGGCACATCAATATGAAAACGCATGGCGGTACTGGGTGGCCTCGCCAGGTCATGGGAACCCTGATGCGGCATCTGTCGAACATAATCCCCCATCAGCCAGCTTCTCCCAACAACCAGGTGTCTATCACCGCTCTGGCGATGGGCGTAGCGGCGGAACTGCCACCACCGTTCTCAACAATAATCGCCACCGCAATCGTGGGGGCCTCTATCGGGGCAAAAGCAATGAACAAACCGTGGTGGCGATGTCTTTCAGCAACTTCATCCTCGTTGTACACTGCGTTCTGGGCGATACCGATCACCTGGGCGGTACCGGTTTTTCCAGCCATTTCGTACTCGATACCCTTGGACAGGTATTTCGCTGTCCCTCGCTTGCCATGCACGACCTCGCGCATTCCGTCGTGTACCGCCAGCCAGTTTTCTGGCCGGGCGAGCACGGGCTCCAGTGGCGGCAGTTCCAGCAGCACACCATCCATTTCTTTGAGCAACCGCGGCGTGCGGCGCTGTCCTTTACTGGCCATGACACTGGTGGCAACCGCCAACTGCATGGGCGTGGCCAACATATAACCCTGACCGATGCCAGCGCTCAGCGTCTCACCCGGGTACCAGGGTTGGGCCATGGCCTCACGTTTCCATCGGGTAGAGGGCATTATGCCACGCCGTTCATTGGTCGTATCAATGCCGGTGCGATCGCCAAAACCATAAGCATTCATATAGTCATACATGCGGTCGATGGTGAGCCGCCTGGCGAGATCGTAAAAGTACACATCACAGGATTCGGCGATGGCCATTTCCAGGTTCACCCGCGGTGCGTGTCCGGTTCCCCGAATACGCAATATCCAATCACGGTATCTGCGGCTATCTCCGGGCAGTTTATACCAGCCAGGGTCAGGCACTGAGTAGTCCGGCGTCACTAAACCGGACTCCAGCCCCGCCATACCCATGAACGGTTTGACGGTAGAGCCCGGCGGATATGAACCCTGAATGGCGCGATTGAACAAGGGGACATCCAGAGAATCACGCAACGCACTGTAATCTTTAGAGCTAATCCCGTTCACAAACAGATTGGCATCAAAGCCGGGAGTCGATACCAGTGCCAGAACGCCGCCGGTGAGCGGGTCGATGGCAACCACCGCTCCGCGTCTGTCACCGAGCGCATCGAACGCCGCCTGCTGCACGCGAATATCCAGATGCAGAGTGATATCCTTACCCGGCGCAGGCGCATGCCGCTCGAGCACACGTAAAACCCGGCCATGAGCGTTGCTCTCCACGTTCTGGTAGCCCACGTCTCCGTGCAGTAAGTCCTCGTAATATTTCTCCACGCCCACCTTACCCACATGAAACGTGCCGCGATAATCAGACTCATCGAGAAATAGCGCTTCGCGCTCATTGATACGCCCCACATAACCCAGCGCATGGGAGAATAATTCACCGTGGGGGTAATGGCGTAACAACTGGGCATCGACTACGACGCCGGGCAGGCGGAACCGGTTCACGGCTAATCGCGCACGCTCTCCTTCTGTCAGACGAAAACGCAGGGGCACCGCCTCGTAGGGGCGACGTCGCTTGAGTTTCTTGTGAAATTTCTCCAGGTCGCCCTCAGACACGGGTACCAGCGTTTGCAATTGTGTCAGGGTTGCGTCCAGGTCAGTCACCTGCTCGCGTACCACGGACAATATATAGCTGGGACGATTATCCGCCAGCAAAACACCGTTGCGATCATAGATCAGGCCCCGCTTGGGAGGCAGTGGTTGCAGCTGGACGCGGTTGCGATCCGACTGGGTGCGGTAGGTTTCATACTCTGTGATCTGCAGGGTGTAATAGCGTGTCAGAACCATGGCCAACAAGCCCAGCACCAGGGCAATCGCAGACACGGTGCGAGCGCCGTAAATCCGGGACTCACGGTGCGGATCCTTTAGGGCGATATGCTGGGGCATCTAGACGACTTGCCTGACCTGCGCTGCTATGGGAATTGTTGACACTATTGCCGATGATACGGGTGGTTGACAGTGATTGTCCAAGCTCTATATAACTGCTCGGCCAAAAGAATTCGTACCAGAGGGTGCGGCAGCGTCAGATCGCTGAGCGACCAGCTCATATTAGCGCGCTTCAGGCATTCCCGGGAGAGTCCGTCTGGCCCACCAATTAGCAGGCTGTAATTATCTCCCGACATCTGCCAGGACTCGAGCTGTTGCGCCAACTGTTCAGTAGAAATTCTTTTACCAAGCACATCCAGGGCGATAACCCGATCACCATCAGGAATCGCCTTGATGATTTGCTGCCCCTCGGCAGTGCACAACTGCTGTGCGTTGGCGTCTTTGCCGCGGCGTGCGAGCGGTATTTCGCGCCATTGTAGCCGCAATTCCCTGGGCATGCGCTTACCGTATTCGGTCACGCCCTGACTAACCCAGGAGGGCATTTTGGTGCCCACTGCGATAATACTCAAGCGCATCAGGAGGGATTTTCAGCGCTGGTCCAGAGTCGTTCGAGGTCGTACTGGTCGCGGGTGGCTGGCAGCATCACATGCACCACCACGTCACCGAAGTCTACCAGCACCCATTCGCCAGCGTCATCGCCTTCTATTCCCAACGGAGGCAACCCCTGTTTCTTGGCCTCCATGGAGACATTGCTGGCCAGGGATTTAACATGGCGATTGGAAGTACCACTGCTAATCACCAGAAAATCCATTACATCAGTCAGCCCGGTAACATCAAGTACCACCGTGTTAACTGCCTTGAGATCGTCGAGTGCCTTCACGATCATGTGCTTTAACTGTTCGGCTTCCATAATTTTAGCTTGTCTCAACTTTCATAAAGTGTGATTCCTGTTCATTGGTAAAGATTGTGCATTTTAATATAGCCCAAAACCGGTTCCGGCAGCAGGTAGCGAGGAGACTGTCGCCGGACTAGCAGCTGGCGAATCTCGGTTGAGGAAATCGGCAGTGGGCGCAGCTCCTCGATAACAATGCCTCCTGCCAGCGCTGAGCGCAGCGCAGGGGCACCTGCCACACGGTGGCTCTGCAGCCACTGGGCCACCTCCCCGGTGTGCGGCAACTGCCAGCCGGGGCGGGCAATAACAATAATATGCGCCCAGTCCAGCAGCTCCTGCCAGCGGTGCCATTGGGCGATATCGCGCACCGCATCGCAACCCATCACCAGACAGAGACCCTGGCCCGGATCAATTTCGCGGCGTAATTCGATCAGGCTGTCTATGGTATAGGACTTGCCCGAGCGCTGCAGTTCACGCGCATCGCAGACAAGATCGGGCTCATCCGCCACGGCCAACTCGACCATAGCAGCCCGATGAGTAGCACTGCAGCTTGGCACTTCCCGGTGTGGCGGCACGGCGCAGGGCATAAGGCGCAACTGCGCCAGCTGCAGTCTCTGTACCAGCTCCAGTGCGGAACGCAAATGGCCGTAGTGAACCGGGTTAAAAGTACCACCCAGGATCCCAAGTGGCGCCTGCCCCGTTAGAGGTTCACTCAAGAGCGAACCTGCCCCTCGCCCAACACCACATACTTTTGCGAGGTCAGCCCTTCCAGGCCTACCGGGCCGCGGGCATGTAGCTTGTCGGTGGAAATACCAATCTCCGCACCCAGGCCGTACTCAAAGCCATCGGCGAAACGTGTCGAGGCGTTGACCATCACCGAGCTGGAATCCACTTCCCGCAAAAATCGCATAGCACGGCCGTGATCCCGGGTGACTATGCTGTCTGTATGCAGGGAACTATAGGTATTGATATGGCTAATCGCCTCGTCCAGGCCGGCAACCACACGTACTGCCAGGATCGGCGCCAGGTATTCCTCGTGCCAGTCCTGCTCAGTGGCCACGGTGGCATTTGGCAAAATCCGCAATGTGCACTCACAGCCGCGCAGTTCGACACCGGCAGCGTCATAAGCCGCCGCCAAACGCGGCAATAATTCGGCCGCCTTCGACTCCGCCAGCAACAGTGTTTCCATGGTATTGCAGGTACCGTAGCGATTAGTCTTGGAGTTGACGGCAATAGCCAGGGCCATATCATCGTCGGCATCATCGTCTATATAGACATGGCACACACCATCAAGATGCTTTATGACCGGCACCCTGGCATCGTTGCTAATGCGCTCGATCAGGCTCTTACCGCCCCGGGGCACGATAACATCCACATAATCAGGCATTGCTATCAAGCGCCCAACCGCAGCCCGATCAGCCGTCGCCACCACCTGTATGGCTGCCTCGGGTAACCCGGCGACTCGCAACCCCATGGACAGGCATTCGGCAATGGCACAATTTGACGCCAGTGCTTCCGAGCCGCCGCGCAGGATGGTGGCGTTACCTGCTTTGAGGCACAAACTCGCCGCTTCTACGGTCACGTTTGGCCTGGATTCATAGATGATGCCGATGACACCCAGGGGCACGCGCATGCGCCCGACCTGAATACCACTGGGCATTGTATTCATATCACTGATGCTGCCCACCGGGTCTGGCAGCGCCACCACCTGGCGCAGGCCTTCCAACATGGCATCGATACGCGTGGGAGTCAGCTCCAGGCGGTCCATCAACGCAGTGGATAAACCATTGGCTGCGCCGCGCTCCATATCCTGGGCATTGGCCTCAGCCAGACGGTGTCGCGCGCCATCCAGCGCATCATGGGCGGCCAACAGGGCGTTGTTGCGCACCGCTGTGGGTGCCGCAGCCACCACACGCGATGCCGCCCGCGCAGCAACACCCAATTCGCTCATGTATTGATCAACGTCCATCGGTATCCAATTATGACCTTCGCAAAAACGGCGATTATACCTGAAGGGAACAGGGGATGTGCTAAGCTCAAAACCAAAATAATTACAGGCACACCCATGACTGACACACCTGAACTGGAGTTTTTTTATGACTGCTCCAGCCCCTGGACGTACTTCGCTTTCACTCGCATCATTCCCATGGTGGCCGACATGGGCCTACTCATTCGCTGGCGGCCCATTCTGGTAGGTGGCGTCTTTAACGCGGTCAACAAGCAGGTGTACGCTAACCGTGAAGCCATGTTCTCGGATAATGAAAATAAGCGCCGACTGAACTACTACCTCAAGGACCTGCAGGACTGGGCTGAACTTTGCGGTGTGCAGACAGCGATGCCTGTCGGCCATCCAATCAACAGTGTGAAAGCCATGCGCGGCGCATTCTATGCACAGGAGCAAGATCTGCTGGAGCCCTACTCTGCAGCGGTATTCAAGACATACTGGGGCTCCCAAACCCCGGATATTTCCAACGATGAAGTTCTTGCTGGTATCTGCCGCCAGGTCGGCCTGGATGCAGAGGGCTTCTTGACTGCCATCGCCGACCAGCGGTACAAGGATCTGTTGCGGCAAAACACCGATGAACTGATAGCACGCGGTGGCTATGGCTCACCCACTATCTTTATTGACGGCGACGACATGTATTTTGGCAACGACAGATTGCCACTGGTTGAGCATCGCCTACGGCAACGACTATCCCGGGACTAGCTGGCAACACGGCGCGCCGCAACCCGATATGACCGGCATCATCACTAATTGGCAAGTTTTTCACTACCACCCCCAAATGAGAACGCTGTTGACAATCATTCTCATTAAGATTAGAGTTCATTCATTGTTTGGACCACCCCAAAAGACGGGACCCCACTATGTATGTTTGTGTTTGCAAAGGCATCACTGACACCCAAATCCGCGCCGCGGTCGAAGACGGTGCCAGCTCCCTGCGGGATGTGCGCAATACTCTGGGCGTCGCCAGCCAGTGCGGTAAATGCGGCATAATGACCCGCGAGATTGTGCGTGAATCCCTCAGTGACCTGGCAGAGCACGGCGAGCAACTGTTTTACGCTGTCAGCTAACCACCCGCGGCCGGGGCATCTATTCTTACCCGCAAACTCGCACAAAGATCGACTGCAGCGGGAAGCAAAAGCAAATTCCTCTGATTCTCAATTCACAGTAAACATAGAAATCAATAATTTGGTTTGACGGTAGTCGAATCGGTGCAGCATTATCTCGCTCTGAACTACACTTCCAGCTACGCAATCATTGTTACCCCCCAAGGAGAGACACTGTGAAAGGCGATACCAAGGTTATCGAACACCTCAACAAGGTTCTGGGCAATGAATTAGTTGCCATCAACCAGTACTTTCTTCATGCCCGCATGTACAAAGACTGGGGCCTGAAAGAACTGGGAGAGCACGAATACCACGAATCTATCGATGAAATGAAGCATGCCGACAAGCTGATTGAGCGCATCCTGTTTCTGGAAGGACTGCCCAATCTGCAGGACCTGGGCAAACTGATGATCGGTGAAAATACCAGGGAAATGCTGGAGTGTGACCTGAAGCTCGAGCATATCGCCCACGTGGACCTGAAAGCTGCCGTAGCGTACTGCGAGTCGGTAAAAGATTATGTATCGCGTGAGCTATTTGTAGAGATTATGGAGTCAGAGGAAGAACACATCGACTGGTTAGAGACCCAATTGAGCCTTATAGAGAAAGTTGGCCTGCAGAACTACCTGCAGACCGCCATGCAAACGGTAAAGCCAGACTGAATCAGGACTCTTCCGATTGCTCTCCAGCTGCTCCCTTGACCAGGGTTTGCAGCTCACCCGTTTCAAACATTTCCGTGATGATGTCACAACCGCCAACCAGTTCTCCGGCGACCCAAAGCTGGGGAAAGGTCGGCCAATTGGCATATTTGGGAAGATGCGTGCGAATTTCAGGGTTGGACAGGATATCCACATAAGCGAACCGCTCGCCGCAAGCCATCAATGCTTGCACTGTGCGGGCCGAAAAGCCGCACTGGGGCTGGTTGGGGGAGCCCTTCATATATAACAAAATATCGTTGCTCTGCACCTGCTCTTTAATTGTCTCGATAATATCCATCA
>JBALVO010000017.1:0-11452 GCA_036961445.1 Halioglobus sp. | reverse complement strand
CTGTATGACACCCAGGGACGACGCTATCTGGACGGCCTCTCGGGTATTGCGGTAAACGGGCTGGGCCATGCCCACCCGGCCGTGACCGCGGCCATTCGGGATCAAGCGGACAAGCTGGTGCACACCTCCAATCTCTACCGCATCGAAATCCAGGAACAGCTGGCCACCGCCCTCACCCAGGTAGCGGGTATGGAGCGCTGCTTCTTCGGTAACTCCGGTGCCGAGGCCAATGAGGCTGCGATCAAATTAGCGCGCTTGTACGGGCATCGGCGCGGCATCACCAAACCCGCTATCGTGGTGCTCGAGGGTGCCTTCCACGGGCGCACCCTGGCGACCCTCAGCGCCACTGGTAACCGCAAAATACAAGCCGGATTTGAGCCTCTTGTAGCCGGCTTTATTCGGGCACCACGCAACGACGTGGAGGCCCTGCGCCATATTGCCAAAAACAATCCGGATGTCGTGGCAATACTGGCAGAGCCAATCCAGGGCGAGGGCGGCATACAAGTACTAACCACCGAGTATCTGCACGCTGCCAGGGAAATTTGTGACCAGCAGGACTGGCTACTAATGCTCGACGAAGTGCAGACCGGCAATGGTCGTACGGGCACCTACTTTGCCTACCAGGGTCTGAATTTTTCGCCCGATGTGGTCACCACAGCCAAGGGGCTGGGCAATGGCGTCCCCATTGGCGCCTGCCTGGCTCGCGGAGATGCGGCAGAGGTATTGGGGGCCGGACAACACGGCTCCACTTACGGAGGCAATCCCCTGGTATGCGCAGCCGGCCTGGCCGTGGTGAATGCCATCCATGACCAGCAGTTATGCGCCAATGCCAGCGCCATGGGGCAGTTGATCACCACAACACTGCTTGCCGATAGTGAGGCCGCAGCACAGATTTCTGAAATCCGCGGCCGCGGCCTGATGCTCGGCATTGAGTTACGGCGCGACTGTGGTGAACTTGTCGAGCAGGCACTGGCAGCAGGCCTGCTGATTAACGTTACTGCCGGCAACACCATCAGATTGTTACCGCCACTGACCATCAATGAACTCGAGGCCCGTGAATTGGCCAATGGCGTCGCCGGACTGATCCGGGACTTCGCCTGAGCATTCTCAAACCCGTCACACGGCAGCACTGACTATGTCTGATACGCGACACTTTTTGACACTACTGGATTTCAGCCCAACCGAGCTAAAACAACTGCTCCAGCGCGCCATAGAAATGAAGGCGCAACATAAGGCCGGCACCGAACAGCGCGCCTTCCCGGGTACGGTAATGGGTATGATCTTTGCCAAGTCGTCCACCCGCACCCGGGTGTCTTTTGAAGCCGGCATGGCGCATCTGGGCGGTCACGCCATGTTTCTATCGCCCCAGGACACACAACTGGGTCGCGGCGAACCGGTGGAAGACAGTGCGCGCATAATTTCATCTATGGTAGACATCGTGATGATCCGAACTTTCGGGCACGATATAGTAGAGCGTTTTGCCGCCTATTCTTCGGTCCCGGTAATCAACGCACTGACCGACGATTATCACCCCTGTCAATTACTGGCGGATATGCAGACCTGGGTCGAGCAACGCGGCAGCATTGCCGGTAAAAGCGTGTGCTGGGTGGGTGATGGCAATAATATGTGCCAATCCTATATCAATGCCGCCCGCCAATTTGATTTCGAACTGCGTATCGCCTGCCCACCGGGTTTTGAACCCAGTGCCGAACTGCTGAGCGCCAATAGCGATCGGGTAAGAATAGACCACGATCCTGCCAGCGCGGCAGCCGGCGCCGACCTGGTAGTTACCGACGTGTGGGCATCCATGGGCCAGGAGGAAGAACAGCTGGAGCGCGCCAAGCTGTTTGCACCGTATCAGGTCAATGCCGAATTGATGAGCAGGGCCGCCAGTAACGCTTTGTATATGCACTGCTTACCTGCCCATCGCGGGGAGGAGATCAGCGCCGAGTTAATGGATGCGCCCGACACAGTAATCTGGAGCGAGGCCGAGAACCGCCTGCATGCACAAAAAGCGCTGATGGAAGCACTGCTACTAGCCAGTCGTTGAGCGTCCTACCCGCACTGGCTGATACAGCATGAATAGCCAGGCAACCACCGGCCACATCTGCCAATAGATGCATGACCCCCTGCCGGCCCAAACCGTCAGAGGACACCCATCAGTTTCTCCGCCTCTGCTTAAATAACAAATTCCTCTAAAGAACTTTATTTTTAGAATAAATAAATAGAAGGAGTCCTGAACAAGCGGACAAATACAGCACTTTGTCGACTCTTTTCAGGCAGCTCGGGGGCTGTGCGGTTAGCGGCTACAGACACATCAATCTATCAACAACTTATCCACAGAATAAACCCAGCCTAATTACCTTGCATTGCACCGTGACCCGCATTATCTTGTACCTGAGTGAAGCGACTACCCCCACATATTGGGTGTAGAGGCCAAATAATGAACAAATAAATTTAGCAATTGGCCGCTGTATCCAGTGTTTTTCGCAAAGAACGCAACGCACCATCATCTCTCCTTGAGGGCGATGCAGTGCATTAAAAGAAAGTGTAAGTGATAACCCATAATACAAGTAAGCGGTAACCCCAGAACAATAAGGCCAAGCGCCAGCCAATCGGAGAAGACATGCAGACAGAGACCAGCCAGAGCGGCAGTAAAGCCGACACAGCTACACCCCCCATAGACTCGAACACAGTGAGTGCCAGTATCGCCGCTACTGCCCCGGGACAATTACGGGTTATCAAACGCAATGGCACCGTGGTGCCATTTGAGGCCAGCAAGATCGCCGTGGCGATCACCAAGGCTTTTCTGGCCGTAGAAGGCGGCACTGCTGCTGCCTCCAGCCGTATCCATGAAACAGTAGCCAAGCTCACTGATCTGGTCACCGCCACCTTTGAACGCCGCATGCCCTCTGGCGGCACCATTCATATTGAAGACGTGCAGGATCAGGTCGAACTTTCCCTGATGCGCACCGGCGAACACAAAATTGCCCGTGATTATGTGATCTACCGCGAAGAACAGTCCCGCAAACGAGCCGCCAAGCAAGCCCTGTCGCCGGCCACGCAGGCAGCCGCCGGGAATATCAACGTGACTCAGGCTGATGGCAGCCGGGCACCGCTGGATCTCGATCGACTGCATACGATTGTCAGCGAAGCCTGCACCGACCTGTCTGACGTCAGTGAAACAGAAATTCTTGATGAAGCCCTGAAGAACCTTTACGACGGTCTCAGCGCTGAAGAATTGAGCACTTCCCTGGTCATCACCGCCCGCACCATGATTGAACAGGAACCCAACTATTCTTATGTGGCGGCACGCCTGTTGTGTGACAACCTGCGCGCAGAAGCCCTGAACTTTCTTGGAGTGGCCAGCAGCGCTACCCAACATGATATGGACACCCTCTACGCCAAGGCATTACCGGCCTATATAGAAAAGGGCGTAGAACTGGAACTGCTCGCAACAAATCTACAGGGCTATGACCTGGACAGGCTGGGCAAGGCCCTGTTGCCCGAGCGCGACCTGCAGTTTACCTATCTGGGCCTGCAGACCCTGTACGACCGCTATTTTATTCACAGCGATGATGTGCGCATCGAGCTGCCGCAGATTTTCTTTATGCGTGTCGCCATGGGCCTGGCTGTAGAAGAAGACGACAAGAACGCCAGAGCAATAGAGTTTTACCAGTTGCTGTCTTCTTTTGACTATATGAGCTCTACGCCCACCCTGTTCAATGCCGGCACTCTGCGCCCGCAACTGTCATCGTGCTACCTCACCACCGTACCGGATAACCTGCACGGTATTTACGGCGCCATCCAGGACAACGCCATGCTGTCCAAATTTGCGGGCGGACTGGGTAACGACTGGACGCCAGTGCGCGCACTGGGTGCGTATATCAAGGGCACCAACGGCAAATCGCAGGGTGTTGTACCCTTTCTCAAAGTGGTCAATGACACTGCGGTAGCGGTAAACCAGGGCGGCAAGCGCAAAGGCGCGGTATGTGCCTACCTGGAAACCTGGCACCTGGATATCGAGGAATTTGTAGAGCTGCGCAAGAACACTGGCGACGATCGTCGACGCACCCACGATATGAACAGCGCCAACTGGATTCCAGACCTGTTCATGAAACGCGTATTTGACGGCGGCGACTGGACGTTGTTCTCGCCCAACGATGTGCCCGACCTGCACGACCTCTACGGCAAGCCCTTTGAGGAACGTTACACCCAGTACGAGGAGATGACCCGCAACGGTGAATTGAAACTGTTCAAAACCCTTAAGGCTGAAAACCTGTGGCGCAAGATGCTGGGCATGCTGTTCGAGACCGGCCATCCCTGGATGACCTTCAAGGACCCGTGCAACCTGCGTTCGCCGCAACAGCATGTGGGCGTGGTGCACTCGTCGAACCTGTGCACAGAGATCACACTCAATACCGACAGTGAAGAAATCGCCGTGTGCAACCTGGGCTCAGTGAACCTGCCACAGCATATCGACGAAAATGGCCTCAATCTGGAAAAACTGGAAAAAACCATTAATACAGCCGTACGCATGCTGGATAACGTCATCGATATCAATTACTACTCGGTACCACAGGCCAAGACCTCCAATATGCGCCACCGCCCGGTAGGCATGGGTTTGATGGGTTTCCAGGACGCTCTGTACAAACAGCACCTGGCCTACGGTACTGACGACGCAGTGGCGTTCGCCGACCGCTCCATGGAAGCTATCAGCTACTTCGCTATTGCAGCCTCCAGCAACCTGGCGGCAGAGCGTGGCGCTTACTCCAGCTATGAAGGTTCCCTGTGGAGCCAGGGTATATTCCCTATCGATTCGCTGGAGAAACTCATTGAACACCGCGGTGCAGACTACATCCAGGTTGATCGCAGCCAATCACTGGACTGGCCGGCCCTGCGTGAAGTCGTAAAGTCGCAAGGCATGCGCAACTCCAATGTCATGGCAATCGCACCGACCGCGACCATCGCCAATATCACCGGGGTATCACAATCCATCGAGCCGACCTACCAGAACCTGTACGTCAAATCCAACCTGTCTGGTGAGTTTACCGTGGTCAACCCTTACCTGGTGAAGGACCTGAAAGGCCGCGGCCTGTGGGACACCGTGATGGTCAATGATCTCAAGTACTACGATGGCAGTGTGCAGGCTATAGACCGTATCCCAGCGGACGTGAAGGAAATCTACTCTACCGCGTTTGAAGTCGAGCCGCGCTGGCTGGTAGAGGCCGCCAGTCGTCGCCAGAAATGGATTGATCAGGCGCAATCATTGAACCTGTACATCAACAATGCCAACGGCAAGAAGCTGGACATCACTTATCGTATGGCGTGGTACAGCGGCCTGAAAACAACCTACTACTTGCGCTCACTCGCTGCCACCGGCACCGAAAAATCCACCATCGATACCGGCACGCTAAATGCCGTATCGAGCGAGTCAGCCACAGCAACGCAGCCGGCACCAGTACCTGCTGCCTGCTCACTGGATGACCCGGATTGTGAGGCCTGCCAATAGGCGGGCGCCACGGAATAACTTAAAAAGAGCTGATGACGGGCATAAAGGCCAAAGGAACACTAAAGATGATGAATTGGGATGATTACCACCGCGAAGAAGCGGCACTGACCGGCACCACCGCGGCAGCTGCCTCTGCTGTAGCACAAACAGCCACGCTTGACGTAACCGCCGCTGCTCCAGAGCCAGCCCCGGCAATCGAGACAGCGGCGGTCGAAGCAACGCCAGAGACGAACGTCGCCGTGGAGATAGACCCAGTCGCCCTGGACAATATCGCCAAGGCAGCGGAGGCCGTGGAGCATCTCGATGTTGCGGCAGGGCTGGAAGAGCTGGAAATGGGCGCTGAGCGAGTATCGGTAGACGAGAAAGCGATGATCAACTGCCGCGCTGACCTCAACCAGTTAGTGCCCTTCAAGTATGACTGGGCCTGGCAGAAGTATATCGACGGCTGCGCCAACCACTGGATGCCACAAGAGGTCAACATGACCGCCGATGTGGCCACCTGGAAGAACCCTGAAGGCTTGTCTGATGACGAACGCCGCATTGTCATGCGCAACCTGGGTTATTTTTCCACTGCAGATTCCCTGGTGGCGAACAATCTGGTGCTGGCCATCTACCGCCTGATTACCAATCCTGAGTGCCGCCAGTACATCCTGCGCCAGGCTTTTGAAGAAGCCATCCACACGCACGCCTACCAATACTGTATCGAATCACTGGGTATGGACGAGGGCGAAGTATTCAACATGTACCGGGAAGTACCCTCAGTGGCGAAAAAAGCCGCCTGGAGCCTCAGTCACACCCATGAACTGAGCGACCCGACTTTTAATACCGGAACAGTAGAGAACGACCAGACCCTGCTGCGTAACCTGATCGGTTTTTACGCAGTGACCGAAGGCATCTTCTTTTACTGCGGTTTCACCCAGATCCTGTCCATGGGGCGCCGCAACAAAATGACCGGCGTGGCGGAGCAATTTCAGTACATTCTGCGCGATGAGTCCATGCACCTTAACTTTGGTATCGACGTCATTAACCAGATTAAGCTGGAAAACCCACACCTGTGGACCGAAGAGTTTCAACAGGAAGCCATCCTGATGATCCTGGAGGGCACTCAGCTGGAAATCGAATATGCCCGCGACACCATGCCGCGCGGCGTGCTGGGCATGAACGCGGCGATGATGGAAGAATACCTGCAATTCATTGCCAACCGTCGCCTGTCGCAACTGGGCCTGCCGGAGCAATACCCGGGAGCGCAGAACCCGTTCCCATGGATGTCGGAAATCATGGACTTGCGCAAAGAGAAAAACTTCTTCGAAACACGAGTCATTGAATACCAGACAGGTGGCGCCCTGACCTGGGATTGATGATCAACACAACCAAGCGTTACTTACGTCAACAACCGAGAGGTTTGCTATGAGCAACAGCGATAAGAGCCCCACAGATACGGAAACGATCTTGATGGCCCTGGATCAAATCGGCCAGACGATTGATGTTATGACCAGTGTGGTGGGACGTCTGCGCACTTACGTGCAACAGCAGGAAACATCGGCCAGCACTGACCAATCCAAGGATTTACGAGAAGAAATGCAGCCGGGTCGAATTCTGCACTAAGCTGCGGTCGTAAAACCAGACCCGGCAGGCAGCCCGCAAAGGGGCGTGCCTGCCGGGTTCGCCCAAACTCCCCCGTGGCGTTTATGAGTAAAAATCTCTTGGCAATACTCATCATCGCCCCCCGCTTCTTACCCCGACAGATACCAGTTTTAGCTCGAATGCGTCCTGAAAAGCGGCCAGATAACAACGCTATTGCTGGCAGGCTCGATACGGGCATGTGTTCAGTGAAACCTTTTCATTCCCCTAAAGCGTTTTGACCGTTACACTATGCGCCCCCGCGGGTGGTCACCAACACTGCTGATAAGCAACCTGACCACCTTCACCAACCGATACAGGACATCGATATGATCTACCAGAGTGACGCGCTCACGGTAACACGCCTGGAGGGCGATATCGCCGAGCTGAACTTCGACCTGCAGGGCGAATCTGTCAATAAGTTCGACCAGGCCACCGTAACCAGTTTAACCGCTGCACTGGACGCACTTGATGCGGAAACCGGCATCAAAGGACTGCTGGTTACCAGTGGCAAGCCGGTATTCATTGTCGGCGCGGATATCACTGAATTTACCAGCCTGTTTGGCGCGGACAAGGAAGCCATAAAGCCCTTCACCGCCGCCAACAATGCCAACCTGAACCGGTTGTCGAGCCTGCCTTACCCCAGCGCCGTCGCTATCAACGGCTTCGCCATGGGCGGTGGCCTGGAATGCTGCCTGGCCTGCGACTTCCGCGTCATGAGTACGGTTGCGAAAGTCGGCCTGCCGGAAACCAAACTGGGCATCCTGCCCGCCTGGGGCGGTACCGTGCGCCTGCCACGCATCATCGGCGTGGATGAGGCCGTGATGTGGATGGCCACCGGCGCTGACAAACGTCCCGATGACGCCCTCAAGGCCGGCGCTGTAGATGCCGTGGCCGGACCCGAGCAGTTGCGCGACGTCACCCTGACCACCCTGCAAAACGCTATTGACGGCGGCCTGGACTACGAAGACCGTCGCGCTCGCAAGCACGGTCCCCTGCCGCTGAACGACACCGAAGCAATGATGTCATTCTTTACCATCAAGTCCATGGTGGGCCAACAGGCCGGCAAGAACTATCCCGCACCACTCAAGGTTGTGGATGTCATCGAAGCGGCCCGCGGTATGAGCCTGGAAGACGCCCTGAACGTGGAAGCCGAAGGCTTCGCCGAGCTGGCGACCACCCCTGTCGCCGCGGCCCTGGTTGGTGTATTTTTGAATGACCAGCTGCTGGGCAAAAAGGCCAGGGGCTGGGAAAAGAAAGCGGACAAGAAAATCGAGCGCGCCGCCGTACTGGGCGCCGGCATCATGGGTGGCGGTATCGCCTACCAGAGCGCCCTGAAGGGCACGCCGATCAAGATGAAAGATATCAACCAGGCCGGTCTGGACCTGGGCCTGGATGAGGCCAACAAGCTGCTGGCCAAGCGAGTGAATCGCGGCCGCATGACCGCCACCCAGATGGGTGACATTCTCAACAGCATCGACCCCACCCTGACCTACGCTGGTTTCGAGGACGTGGACATCATAGTTGAGGCCGTCGTCGAGAACGAGAAGGTCAAAGGCATCGTGCTGGCCGAGACCGAGAAGCATATCAACAAGGACGCGGTATTGGCCTCCAACACGTCCACTATCTCCATTAATCGCCTGGCACAGAACCTTGAACGGCCAGAGAACTTTTGCGGCATGCACTTCTTCAACCCGGTGCACGCCATGCCCCTGGTAGAGGTGATACGCGGCGAGAAGACCTCTGACAATGCTGTGGCCCGCACCGTGGCCTACGCCAACAAGATGGGCAAGAAAGCCGTAGTGGTCAACGATTGCCCCGGCTTCCTGGTCAACCGCGTGCTGTTCCCCTACTTCGGCGGCTTCAACGCCCTGCTGCGTGACGGCGCTGACTTCCAGGCCGTGGACAAGGTTATGGAGCGCTGGGGCTGGCCCATGGGCCCCGCCTACCTGATGGACGTGGTCGGTATCGACACCGGTGTACACGCTGCGCAGGTGATGGCAGATGGCTTCCCGGACCGTATGCAGCCAGACTTCAAGAGCGCCACCGAGATCATGTTCGATAAGGAGCGCTTCGGCCAGAAGAACGGCAAGGGCTTCTACGAGTACGTGGCGGACAAACGCGGTAAGCCGAAGAAGACTGTCAACGAAGACGTCTACACCATGATTGCCGACGTGGTCGCTGACCGCACTGAATTCGAGCGCGAGGACATCATCGCCCGCATGATGCTGCCCATGGCAATAGAAATGGCCCGCTGCGTCGAAGAAGGCATTGTCGGCACCCCGGCAGAGGCGGATCTGGCGCTGCTTTACGGCGTGGGCTTCCCACCCTTCCGTGGCGGCATCTTCCGCTGGATGGACACTGTGGGTATGGCCCACATTGCCGAATCATCCGAGAAGTTCGCTCACCTGGGCAAAGCCTATGAGCTGACCGAGGGCATGAAAGACATGCTCGCCAACGGTACCACCTACTATTGAGTTACGGGCTAACTAAAGGAGAAATACTGTGAGTTTGAATCCAAGAGACGCAGTGATTGTAGATTACGCCCGCAGTGCCATGGGGCGTTCCAAGAATGGTTGCTTCCGCAACTTACGCGCAGACGATCTCTCTGCTGAGGTTATAAAAGGCATGCTGGCGCGCAATACAGCGCTGGACCCGGCTGAGATCGACGACCTGATCTGGGGCTGTGTGATCCAGCGCGGTGAACAGGGCATGAACCTGGCGCGCATGATTGTACTGAACGCCGAGCTGCCACACACCATCCCGGCCCAGACTGTGAACCGCCTTTGCGGTTCATCCATGTCCGCGCTGCAGACCGCAGCGGCCAATATCATGGCCGGTGTCGGTGATGTGTACCTGGTAGGCGGAGTGGAGCACCTGGGCCACCTGCCGATGATGGATCCGCTCAATATCGATCCCAACCCGCGCATGGGCCGCTCGGTGGCCAAGGCGGCCGGCATGATGGGCATGACGGCCGAAATGCTCGCCCTGATGCACGGCATCAGCCGGGAAGACCAGGACAAGCTGGCCCTGCGCTCCCACCAACTGGCCCACAAGGCCACCGTGGAAGGGAAATTCGCCCGGGAAATCATCGCCATTGATGGCCACGATGAGAACGGCGCGCTGGTCTCAGTCGCCACCGATGAGACCATTCGTCCGGAGACCACCCTGGAAGGCCTGGCCGCACTCAAGCCCTCCTTCAACCCCCAGGGCGGCACCGTGACAGCCGGACAGTCCTCCCAGATCTCCGATGGCGCTTCAGCCATGCTGATGATGTCTGCCGAAAAAGCCCAGGCCCTGGGCCTGACGCCTATCGCGCGGGTCAAGGGCATGGCGCTGGCGGGTGTAGATCCCTCCATCATGGGCTATGGACCGGTACCGTCAACGCAAAAAGCGCTGAAGAAACTGGGCCTGACCACCAAAGACATAGAGATGGTCGAACTGAACGAAGCCTTCGCCGCACAGGCGCTGCCGGTGCTGAAGGATCTGGAATTACTGGACGATATGGAAGAGAAGGTGAATGTACACGGGGGCGCCATTGCCCTGGGTCACCCCTTCGGCTGTTCCGGCACCCGTATCACCGGTTCTTTGCTCACGGTAATGCAGGATCGCGACTTGACGCTGGGCGTGTCCACCATGTGTATTGGTCTCGGCCAGGGTATTACCACCGTCATAGAGCGGGTTTAACTACCAACCAGCGATGGGTAGTACTCACTGCCCGTCGCTGCCCTCCTCTGACAGCAGTAAATCAATCCGCTGCAGCGCCTCCACCAGATCTGTCGTCGCCAGGCCAGCTCCCCTGAAGAACTCATCCGCCATGGGCGCGATACCACAACGTCCGGGCAGTGGCTGCTGTTGCTCCACCATCTCGTGCAGCGCGGGCAAAAAGATAAACTGTAGCCACTGGGGCAGCGTCAGGCTGTCGACACAAAACGGCTGAACCGAGGCCAGGGCATCCGTAGACGGCGGAATATTGTCCCACAACCCCAACTGACGCAAGTGAGCCTCGATATCGATCAGTACGGCAGCGACCTCGGTGTGCATGTGCAGCTTATTCCCCTGTGGAAGTCGGTCAACAGCGGCACGATCAAGCGCCACAGCCGGTATATCCGATGATGACGGCATCATAGCATCACAAAACAACGAATAAGAAGCCAACCGCTTTGACCCGGTGAGTTGATATGGATACTCTTGCGTTGCAGCTAGATAGTGGACCACAGCGTCCATCATCTCTGTGCACTGCGCGGGTGTCGTATAAAGGCATTACCTCAGCTTCCCAAGCTGATGACGTGGGTTCGATTCCCATCACCCGCTCCACTC
>JBALVO010000016.1:40012-43584 GCA_036961445.1 Halioglobus sp. | reverse complement strand
TGGCTGTCCTGCTGGCCCACTGTGACGCTGGTGACCATAGTGTGATAACCCTCGGCACTGGCAGTGACCTCATATTCGCCGCGGCGCAATAAATAACGTTGTCCAAAGGGCAGTACCAGACCGCTGATCGATACTTCTGCCGGATTTTCGGCGGTCACCACTATCTGCAAGGAGTGGGCACTCAATAAAAATCCCATCACCAGCAGGAATACCGCAGCGCTGCCTATGAGTAGCCAGCGTCTGGGTGTTTGTTTGCCAGGTGGTTTGGCGGCGGTGGTATCGAGTGGTGCAAAAGCGCTGGGCTCGATAGATAAAGGCTGATCTGTCTCGTGTTGCGTCATGCTAGATGGGTTCCGTGCAAGCGATGGTGATTGGAACCGACGCATTGCCAGGTGTGATGGTGAAATCCTGGCGCACATCGCGATAACCATTGCGTGTGCCCACAGCAGTATAGGTGCCTGGTCGTAACACCAGTTCCTGTTGTGCAAAGCGTCCCAGTCTTTTCACTTTGTACACAATGACTTCGGTTTCCTCGTCTGAGCGCAGGGTCACGGCAACGGTGGTGTTCGCCTGTTGTAACAATTGCTCGATGCGGCTGATTTGCTGTTGCAGCACCGGCCCGCGAGGTTGAATTTTTTGCGCATGGCGCAGTAATTGCTCCGTAGATTCGGCCACCGCAACATCCGCCAGACGCTCGGGTTGCAGTAATGTGGCGCGAAACTGCTTGTCGAGCTGGGCGCGCGCCCGGCTGCGCTTAAGACCCTCAGCAGCAAACAAAACGTTGCTGTCGATTTTCTGTGCCTGCTCATAGGCGCTAACGGCTTCCTGCCAGTTCTCGCTTTGCTCGTCTTTGTCGCCGCGTTGTTTCAGGCTGGCCAGGCGGTAGGCAGTTTCCGCGGTGGCAACTTCCTGTAATGCGCTGTTGGCTTCACTGGAACCTTCCTGCAATTGCCTGGCGCTGCGAAATGCCTTGCGTGCACTGTCAAAGCGACCCTCATCCAGCGCCGCATACCCTTCGCTCATGGCGTCGTTGAAGCGCTGTTCCTGGTAGGCTGCTGCAATCCGCTGCAACTCGCGTCGGGCGCGCAGATGCAGCGGGTCTAGTGCTGTAGCTTGCTGTAATAATTGCTCTGCGAGTGCCAGATCACGGTTTTGTTCTGCCTCCTCCGCTTGTGCCAGCAGGGGCAATAGTTGTGGCAAAGCCGCTGCTCGCTGGTGCAGGGTGGCCAGTTCCGGGCTGTCCGGTTCGAGTAAGCTCGCCCTATCCAGGGCGGTACTGGCTGTCTCTGGCTCGCCGTCCTCAATCGCCTGGCGGGCCTGTTTGAGTTGTGCGGCCAGTTCACCGGGTATGCCTTGCTGCAGTGCTTGCAAGGCGTCCAGTGCCTCCTGGTAGCGCTCTGTAGCCTGTTCGTATTCCCGTGTTTTGTAGAATTCATCGCCTGCTGCGGCAATCGCCGCCGCTGCTGCATAGCGTTCTGGCGCCCATTGCTCTACACCGCGTTCTTGCAGCGCAGACTGAATGTCCAGTAGTTCCGCCAGCACGTCCTGCGATGCGTTGCGCAGTTTTGCCAGCTGTGCCTCAGACCAGGGTGAGGCATCTGCGGTAGTGGCAGGTGGCCTGCTGGTCGCTGTGCTGTTGGCTGCGCCTGGGGTGCCGTCTGTCGTGCTTGTGGTGGGCTGCGGAGCCGTGCTGGTCTCTTCTTGCCCGGGTGCGGCGACCCGTTCCGGTAGCCAAAAAATTACCAGCACCGCCAGTAACAGCAAGCCTCCCAGTGCTGGCAGTATCCAGGGCGGCGTTCCCTTTCGAGCGGTGGCCTTGGCATCTAGCGGTTGTGGTTCAATCGGTTGCGCCACGTCAAACGGGGTGGGCTGTAATTGCTCATTATTGGAGGGCATGCAGTTATGGGGGCCTTGGGTCTACGTGTAGGGTCAGAGTGTATCAGTTGTGGCGCTGGATTCTTCGGGTAGTTCCAGCACGCCTATCTCGGTGCGGTAAATTTCCGCCAGTACCTCTCGCCACTGGGCGTACTGGTCTTCTACGTTACCGTTTAGCAAAACGGTGCGATCTTCCAGCTCGATCACCTGGGGCGCAATCTCTGCCTCCAGTGACATGCCCAGTTCTTCCAGCGCTTCCACGTGTATCTGGGCTTCGTTGCGCTTCTCCAGGCCTGTCTTGAGCAGGTAGCCACCGCCAATAACCGCAATCTGTCCAGCGGCGCGGGTAGTGTTGCTATCGCCACTGGTCGCTCCGGCGATGCCGGCCAGGATAGCCACGGTCCCTGCTACCAGGCGCCGGGTACTCTCTGCCTTGAGTTCCTGCAGGGCCACCGACTCTTCATAGCTTAGCTTGCGCCACTCCTGGTAGGGGCCGCTCATCTGTTCGTCAAAATTGATGTAGTATTCCTGCAGGGTATCGACAAAAAGACGGTCGCGGGCGCGCAAATCCTGCACCCGTTGCAGCATGGGGTCGTTTGCTGCGGGCAGACGCAAGACAATGTAATGACCCTTACGGTTCTTCCCCAGGTAGCCATCGAATGCATCCACGGAGAAACTGCGCGCAAACAGCAGTTCAGTCACCAGGCGCATGTTCTTGCGGTCTTCCGGGCGCAGCTCTTCCTGTATTTGCAGCAAATCGTTGGCGATAGTGTTGTACACCGCCTGAAACGGGTCATAGGTGCTGCGAGTAGTCACTTTATACGCGTAGCGACTGGAATTTCCAGTGTATTTCTTGTCCAGCCACTCATAGCCCCTGGAGTCTGTGGCGGTAATCTGTAATTGCAGCTCTTCGCCGTCGGAGTACAAAATCTTTCCCGTCACCATAAGATCGGTGATCTGCTTGTCGCTGGGCACCACTCGCACCGCGCCCCAGGCACCGCTGTTTTGCATGGCTTCGGATAATATCGTGGGCATATAACGCGCCTCGGCCTTGCGCACTTCGGGGTAGATCCGGTCGTCTTCGTCGTAGTCATCCAGGCCTGGATCGAAGACGGCAATACCCACATCCAGCAATAGTTCTTCAGACACCGCCGTAGAGGCTGACTGGATGCCAGGCACCGAGGTACTTTTAATCGATTTACTGACGCAGGCGCTGAGCAGTACGGCCAGGGATAACGCTAACAATGGACGTAAGGCCATCACCTTTAGATCCCCTTGTACTTGCGATATTCTTCCCACAGCTTTTCCCTGACCGCGGGGTCTGGCTCGCGCATCGCGGCCTCGCGCAACTGGCGCGCGACGACATCATCATCATTGCCACTGGGGATATCCGCCGGTGGGGGGTATTTAGCAGTATTTTGTGGCGCGCCGCCGCCTACACCACCACCGTAGCCACCGGAGCTCGCCGTTCCGCCCTCGTAGGGGCTGCTGCCGCCATAGTTGCCGCCGCCGGAACTTTCCGCTGCGGATTCGCTGGCAGAGGATGGTGGGGGGGCGGAGCTGGCGCGAGCCGCGGCGCGCTGGTTTTCCTGTTCTTCGAGGATCATGGCGTCAAATTCGCCAGTGCCTTTTTCCAGTTGGGCGTCGAGTATCGCCACCTGTTCTGCGGGAGTCAGGGGGCCCTTGCTGGAGCCGCC
>JBALVO010000016.1:0-39912 GCA_036961445.1 Halioglobus sp. | reverse complement strand
CGGGAAATTCACCCTGTGGGAATTCCCCGAGATCGCCGCCTGCTTCACTACTGCTGCCCGCTGGCGGGGAGCCGCTTGAGGCCTGGCTGCCGGATTCACCCTGACTCCCGGACTCGCCAGCGCTGCTGGATGATTCGCTGGCACTGCTCGAAGCTTCGCTGGAACTGCTCGAAGGTTCACTGGGACTGCTCGAAGGTTCACTGGGGCTGCTGGGCGAGGAGCTGCTGGAAGAGCTGCTCGAGGAGCTGCTACTGGGTGGCGGTGTGCTGCTCGGGGGTGGTGTGGCACTCGGTGTTGATGGCGTTTGTGGTGTGGTTGGATTGCTCGCGCTGGGGCAGCCGCTGAGCAGCACGCAGGCGCAGACCAGCCCCGCCAATTTGAGGTGCGATCCGCACAGTATGCTATTCAATGTTAAATGCGCTGACAATTTTTTCCGTCTCTGTTGGCTGTCCCGCCTCAAACCTGGGGCGAAACTTGGTTTTGCGCAATTTGCGCATAAATTGATTGGCGTGGCCAGTATTGCCCTCGCTTTCATCCAGACGTTCCAGATTAACCACGCGTCCACGACCTGTCACCCCGAATTCTAACAGGATATTGCCCTGTTCTGTGTCTACGGCGGGTGGCAGGGGCCTGATTCCGGCTATATCAGGCAATGCCACGGGCTCGCCGAACAAATGTTCTATCATTACTTGGGCATCATCGCGCTCTGCAAGTTCCGCTATGGCGCTTTGATAGGACTGCCAGGCCTCTGCGCGATCGTTATGCCAGAGCTGCCAGTCCCCCAGCATGATCAGAGCGTTTGCTGCAGCCGAATCTTGCTCTAGATGGTTCTTTTGCTCGATATCGCGAATGGCCGTAATAACGGCGCTACCCTTCTGGTAACTCTGCGCGCGGTAGGCATTAAAGCGGTTCAGGCTCTGTCTTGCATCCAGGTCATCACTGGAGATGGAACCTACATTATCCCAATCGTAGCCGGCAATCAGGTATTGCGCTTTAAGCATCCCGCGCAGCGGTGGCAGCAGGCTGGGAGACGTTTCGCCCTCGCGTTTGATGATATCGTTGAGCGCCAGGCGGTACAGATCCCACATATTCATAATGCGGGTATAGCCCTGGGCGCCAATACCCAGACGATAAGCGCTGTGCTGCCAGTTGGCCTGTTGCATAAGAGCTGCCGTATGCTCCGGTCCACTATCCGTGGAGCGCACCTGTACGCGGTACATATAGTGCTGGCGCTCATCAGCCAGTGCATAGTCACCACTGGCGATATGACTCGCAATTTGCCCCTGCAGCATAGGCACCTGTTGTGCACTGTATAAACCATCGTTGATGCGAGACAGGTGAGCGCCACGCTTGAACAGGTCAATGGCCTCTTCGTGCCGTCCCTGGGATTGCAGGGATAGGCCAAGACTGAGCAGTTGTTCCGACAGTTGCGCAGCGTAGGCGCCCTGGGAGGATTCCACACTGGAAATCGCGTTCCTGAAAGCCCGTTCCTGGGCGGACGCGGGTTGCTGATCGGCGGCGGGCTCGACTTCCTGCGCCCATAAGAATGTGCTGCTCACCCAACAGGCAAGTAGTAGAGTGATCAATAGGGGGGCAGGAAGCGAAGCTCTGCTCATGTCAATTCTCGTAAAGCGGTGTTGTTGTGGCCACCGCGATCGTCGATTCTGTTCAGCGTGAAGCCAAGTATATACATTACTGGTGTTCACAGACAAAATACGGCTCATTTTCCGCAATGGTTTAATACAGCCATTGCGTCTCGAATTTCTTGATGAGGAGCCCCAATGAGTCAGTTTGCGAAAGAAACCGCAGTGGAGCGCGTCGGCGATAAGCTGTGGCGCGGCGAACTGTGCCAGGGCTGGCGTGTTGGTTCGGTGCCCAACGGTGGCTATGTGTTGGCAGTGGCAGGTCGCGCACTGAGTGAGGCGCTGCCGCACAAGGACCCCTTGAGTGTGAGCGCATTTTACCTGGCTCCCACCGCATTGGGCCCGGTGGATTGCCATATCGATGTGCTGCGCTCGGGTCGTACCACCACCTTTGCCGAGGTAAAAATGTATCAGGAAGGGGAACTTAAAGTGCAGGTAACTGCAGCCTATACGGACCTGGATTCACTGCAGGGGGAAAATTGGTCGAGTTCACCGCGTCCGTTGTATCCATCGTGGGATGAATGTGAAAACTCCGGTGAGAAGCGCATGGAGTACAGGGAGCGTGCCGAGGCGCGCCTGGTTGCGGGCAGCGAGGTGTTCACCCGACGCGAGGCTAATGGTAGTGGTGAGTTTTGTGGCTGGCTAAGGCACCGTGATGGCAGTGACCCGGACGCGATCTCGCTGTTGATGTTTGCCGATGTTTTTCCGCCGCCGGCGTTTACTGTTTTTGGCCCGGTGGGCTGGGTGCCCACTCTGGAATTGAGTGTGCAGGTTCGCGCCCATCCCACGCCGGGGCCATTGCAGGCCCGGTTAGTGTCGCGCCATATCACTCGTGGTGTCATTGAGGAGGACGGCGAGTTCTGGGACAGCAGTGGCAAGCTGGTGGCAATCAGCCGCCAGACCGCCAAATTGCGGGTGCCGCCCCCTCAGTAGCCAGCGACCCATCCCTGCGGGCGCCGGGTATCTGTTGCACCGTACATTCGACCATCGTGGAAACCGATAGACTGGGTGCGCCCAATGGTGCGGCTGGTCTGTTCCACCACATGACCCCGCTCCTCCAGTAGCCTGATCGTGTCCGGGCTAATGCCGCGTTCTGCCAGCATTACATCCGGCAACCACTGATGATGTATGCGGGGACTGATTCCGGCAGTGGCCACGTTCATATCAAATACCATGGCGTTAAGCAGGGTCTGCACTACGACGTTGATGATGCGGCCACCGCCGGGACTGCCAGTCGCCAGCCAGGGTTTGCCGTCGCGAAATACGATAGTGGGACTCATAGAGGACACCGGGCGTTTGCCGCCAGCAATACTGTGGGCCTCCCCCTGCACCAGACCAAAAATGTTGGGATGGTTGGGACGTGTGGCAAAATCAGGCATTTCGTTGTTGAGCAACATGCCGGTGCCGGGTACGGCGATAGCTGAGCCAAAACTGGCATTGAGCGTATAGGTGTTGCTCACCACATTGCCGTGGCTGTCCGCTACATTGTAGTGGGTGGTGTCGTCGCTTTCCGGTGCCAGTACTTTGCCGGGGTGGATCTCGCTGGCGGGGGTGGCCCGACCCGGGTCAATCAGTTGTCGCTGGCGGGCGGCATAGGCCGGGTCCATCAATTCTGCCATGGGCACGTCCACAAAGTCCGGGTCGCCAAGGAATTTGCTGCGATCAGCGTAGGCCAGCTTCATGCTTTCGGCCAGTACGTGCAGGTAGGCAGCGCTGTTGGGCCCCATGGCGTTCAGGTCGAAACCGTCCAGGATATTGAGTATCTGCAATATATGTACACCGCCCGATGACGGCGGTGGTGCTGAGACGATCTCAAATCCCCGAAACATGCCGCGCACCGGGGCGCGTTCCAGCGCCTGGTAATCCGCCAGGTCCTGCAGGGTGATCAGGCCCCCGCCAGCTTTCATTTCCGCGGCAATACGTTGGGCCACCTGACCTTTGTAGAAACCATCGGCGCCGCCTTTGGCTATCTCGCGCAGTGTCCATGCCAGATCCGGCTGGCGCCAGATATCGCCGATGTCGTAAGCCTCGCCGTCGGGTTGAAAGAACAGGCGCTTGGCTTCTGGGTTGTTGCGCAAGCGCTGGCCGCGAACGTTTATTTCGAAATTGAGTGCGAAGGAAACGGGAAATCCTTGTTCCGCCAGTGCAATGGCGGGTGCCAGTACCTGTTGCCGGGTCATCGTGCCGTATTTTTCCAGAGCATAGAGCAGGCCAGCCACGGTGCCAGGTACACCTGAGGACTGGTGACTAAAGTAGGCGAGCTTGCGGTCTACCTCGCCATGTTCATCCAAAAACATCTCGCGAGTAGCCGCTTTTGGCGCAGTCTCGCGATAGTCAACAAACACCTGTTGGTTTTCTTCGGCAAGGTGAATCAACATAAAGCCCCCGCCGGTGAGGTTGCCCGCCCGTGGGTAAGTCACGGCAAGCGCAAAACCGGTGGCAACTGCCGCATCAACGGCGTTACCGCCTTGCTGCAGGATAGTGCTGCCCACTTCAGTTGCCATTTTTTCGGTGCCCACGACCATGCCGTGTTGCGCCACCACGGGAATGAAGCGTTCTTTAAAATCAATGATCGGAAGGGGCTCGGCCTTGTCATCGCGAGCCAACGTGGGTAGTGGTGCCAAGAGGCTGACGCTCAATAGCGCCAGCAGCAGTTGCGGGATAAATTTCACTGTTGGTACGTTCCTGTGTTTGTGCAGAGGCGACTTTAACTTGTTTGTCTTGCACATCATACTCAGGATCTGAAATTCAATAGTGAAGGGGGCAGTTCGGATGCATGACCTGCAGGAAGAGCTCAAGCTGCGCTGGACGAACATGTTTACGTCGCTGGCCGACGGCGGTGATGTGCCGCCAACACAACGTTTGCGTACCGAGGGCATGATGGAGGCGGTGGCCATGCTGGAGTTCGCCTCCAGCGAACAGTTGGTGCAGGCGATGGATGAATGCTACCAAGTCGCCTTCGGCCAGGATATTGCCGCGGATTTCGGAGACAATTGGCAGGACTTCTACCCGTTTCCACAGATACCGGCCATGGGCAAACGCGCGCCGGTGTATCCAAGCACGCCGGAATGACTATAATTATCACCAATTTTAAGGAAACAAGCTGATGTTATTACGCTCGATACACACATCGCTGGCACTGTGCCTGATATCACTACTGGCGGCCTGCGCCCCTCAGCCGATTGAGGCGGTGACTGATTCTGATCATCAGTTCGATTTTTCCAAGGTGCAGAAAATCGCTATCCAGCCGATCAATCGCGCGAATCTGTCGTCGATTCTCATCAGCGATATACAAGTTGCACGGATAAATGACGAAATTACCGATGAGCTTAACCGTAAAGGCTTTGATGTAGTGCAGGACAATGCCCAGGCAGATATGTATCTGGTTTGGCATTTGGTGACCCAGGAAAAGACCGACGTGCGCAGTTACAATAGCGCCAGCTATTACAACTGCTGGAGCTGCGGTTCGTCGTCGAACATCAGTGTGCGACAGTACACGCAAGGGACATTTATCGTGGATATGATTGACCCGATTCGCAACCAGTCTGTGTGGCGCTCAACTATTCAGTCGCGTCTCAAGTCCCAGGCGGATCCGCAGGCCGCAGTAGAACGGCGGCAGGAGGCGGTGCGCGCTGTCTTTGCTTCCTTTCCACCGCCTTGATCCCTGACGTACCCAGCGCTACCTGCGGTGATTTCGTTAACGGGGTTCGCGCCACATAAACCAGGCTTTGGGCCCGTTTTTAGTAACGCATTGTTCGTGGAAAACTTCAAAGCCGTGTCGCTGGTATAGCGGCACGTTGAGGCTATTGGAGCTCTCCAGATAGGCGGGCATACCCTGTTCGTCACACTCCCTGGTACCTTGTTTGATCAAGGCAGCACCGACTCCCTGGCCCTGGTCGCGCGCTCTACAGCCGATAAACTGCAGGTAGTAATGAGGTTCCTTGGGGTGATGCCGGGCAAATACCTCGCCCTGTTGGTGCAGTCGCCACAAGGGGCGAGGACCTTTGTGCAACAGCAGTTTCATCACCATATTGAGCAGTGCGAGACGCGGGGGTACTTCCATTACCTCCCCGGGTGGTAGCCATAGAGCCGCGCCACGGCCGCCGTCTTCAAGGTGTACGATGCCCCGGGGGAAGTAAATATCCGTGATAAACAAGCGAAAAAGATCCGGATACAATTGCGGTCGGGGTATCACCCAGTTCAGGACTGGGTCGTTGGCAAAGCTATCGCTCAGGGTATCGACCAGGGTTTCCAGGTCATCCAGATTAGCTTCACGAATCGTGGGTAATGTTTGCATTGGCTTTGCCTTTGCCTCGGTGCGTTCCGCCCGCTACTATATTGCCTTGTTAGGTTAGCAGGGTTCAATAGTGCGATACGAGGATTTCCGGCGTGAATACACAGCTGGCGGGCTCACCCGGGAAATGCTTGATGCCAGTCCTGTGCGGCAATTTGAGTTTTGGCTGGAGCAGGCGGTGCGCGCTGGGCTGGAAGATCCCACCGCCATGGTGCTGGCCACGATAGATGAACAGGGTTTGCCCTGGCAGCGCATCGTGCTGCTCAAGGGGCTGTCAGCCGGGGGCTTTGTGTTTTACACCAACCACGGCAGTGCCAAGGCCCGGGCTATAGCGCAGCAGCCGAAGGTTTCGCTGTTGTTTCCCTGGAACGAGCTGGATCGTCAGGTAATTATTGGTGGTGATGCACAAAAGATGAGCATGGCCGAATCTGCCAGTTATTTTATTACCCGGCCGCGCGAGAGCCAGATAGCGGCCTGGGCCTCGCGCCAGAGCCGGCCGATTTCGGCCCGTGCCATACTGGAGCAGCAGGCACAGGTGTTGCGAGAGAAGTTCGGCAAGGGCGAAATACCCATGCCCGACTTCTGGGGGGGCTACCGTGTGATACCCCGGCGCATTGAGTTTTGGCAGGGCGGTGAACACCGCCTGCACGATCGCTTCGAATATTCCCGGCAGCCAGATGACAGTTGGGGTATCCGACAATTGCAGCCCTGAGCGGTAAAGCAGTCGTGAGTTTTAACAAGGACGCTGAACAAAAAAAAGTCCTCGAGTCGTAAAAAAGCGTGACTGGATTGATATTGATTAACGGAGATTTCACACCACTATGATTAGCAAAGAGCAACTGGAAGGCACCTGGCAACTGGAGTCCTGGACGATTGGATATTCGGACCGGGACGATTTCACCTACCCCTACGGCGAAGACCCCCAGGGTTTGTTGCTGTATACCACTGACGGTTGGATGAGCGTATCCCTGTGCCGCAAGGAGCGGGCGCGGTTGCCTCAGGATGTTAGTTTTCGAAAAATAACCGACGAGGTCAAGGCTGAGGCTTTTTCCTCTTACTTCCACTACGCCGGGCGCTACCGTGTCGTGGATGGTGATGTTATTCACTACGTGAGCCAGAGTCTCAACCCCAATTTTCCCGGGTCTGAGCAGTTGCGCCATGCGGAACTGGACGGCCAGACGCTGGTGTTAAGTGGTAAAGACCAGGTAGGCGGGATAACCCGCTTTCATTCGCTGGTCTGGCACAAGCTGGCCGCGACCGAGGAACACGAGATTATCGAGGGCTCGTAGTTACCGTGAACCGCACTGCCGGCGGTTACTTCACGCGGCGTTGGGTGAAATAGCGCGGCTCTTCATCGATGCCTAACAGGGTGCGGCGAATCATATCCAGGCCTGCTGCGGCGATCATGGTCTGGAACAGGCTACGCTCCACTGGCCAGCACAGGCAGCGAGTGCGAATGTTGCCGCGGCTACCCCAGGCCAGCCAGACTGTACCCACCGGTTTCTCTGTGGTGCCGCCGTCGGGCCCGGCAATGCCAGATACAGCAATGGCGTAGTCCGCCCCCGATCTATCCATAGCGCCCATTGCCATCTGCTGCACAACCTCTTCGCTGACCGCGCCGGGCTCAGCCAGGCTGTCCTCGCGCACTCCCAGTACGGAGTGCTTTATGTCATTGGCGTAGGTCACAAAACCGGCGTGAAAGGCATCAGAGGAACCGGCGATGCGGGTGAGCATGGAGGCGATCAGTCCACCGGTGCAGGATTCGGCGGTGGTCAGGGTAGCGCCGCGCTCACGCAACAGTTGCAGCACCCGTTGCGCCAGCAGTGTGTCGCCCTCACCAATGATGTGATCGCCAAACAATTGCTCCAGTTGCTGCCGGCATTGCTGCTGTGCAGCGCTTGCGGCAGCACTATCGATAGTCAGTTTGATTTCCATTTGTGGGGCCCCCGCGCGAAAGCCCAGGTCTACCTCTGCCGGCCAGTCGGGGAGCGTGTCACTGATCATTTGCTGGGCCGTGGATTCACCCAGACCAAAGGTCTGCAGGCGCAGGATGTTGCGCTCCGTCGGGCGCTGCAGGCGTTTGGCGAGTCCTGCGACGATACCATTGAGCATCGCGGCTAACTCGCTGGGTACTCCCGGCGTACATATGACGCGGCAGGTACCCAGTGTGAGCTCAAAGCCGACAGCGCTGCCGACGGGATTGTCGACGATAATGGCACCTGCCGGTAGCATGGCCTGCTTCATATTGGCGGCGTTCAATTGCAGATTGCGCCGGGCGCACCATTGTTGCAGGTGGGCCACCGCCTCGGGGTGTTCCTCGATGCCAACGCCGGCTGCAGCAGCCAGTACTTCCGCGGTGAGGTCATCCACCGTGGGTCCCAATCCGCCGTTGACAATAATCACGTCGGCGTTGGCAGCCATGTCCAACAATTCGTCCTGTAACAGTTGTACGTCGTCTCCCACTGTCACCTTGCGATAAATCCCAATGGCCAGCTCACCCAGGCGCTGTGCAATCATGGCGGAATTGGAGTCCACCGTGTCACCGCTCATAATTTCATTGCCGGTAAGCAATAATTGTACTTTCAGGTTGTGCTGTGTCATTGCAGTCTCTTTGCTGGCAGCCTGATGTTGTACCAGGCTTGAAGGGCGTATCTGGCGGCACCAGCATAGCCGCAATGCTTTTGCCAAGGCAAAGTGCTATCGTCAATTTTACAGGTTTTTACTATTGATCAGAGAATGGGAGCCGGGAAATTGGCTGAATCCAGGTATTGTCCTGCATGTGGTGATGCTCTTGTGCGTCACCTGGTTGGCAATGAGTTGCGTAACCATTGGTTTTGCCAGCGTTGCCACAGTCCTCACTACGATTACCCGATGATTATCGTCACTACTTTTGTCGCCAACGAAGACAGCTTGCTCTGGGTGCAGCGGGAGCTGGAGCCGCAACGCGGCCAGTGGGCGATCCCCGGCGGTTTTCTGGAGTCTGGCGAGACCCTGGCTGAGGGCGCGGCCCGGGAGCTGCATGAAGAGGCGGGTATTCTGCTGCCAGCGGACCAATTGCAGCTGTATATGACCGGTACCATTACGTTTATTAATCAGGTTTACGTCGGTTTCAGGGCGACGATTGACACGCAATATTGTCATCCGGGACCCGAATCCATGGACTGTCGTTTTTTTAGCCGCGACGAATGTCCCTGGGACCAGGTGGCTTATCCGCAGGTCAATGACTCAATTTTGCAGGCTTATGCTGATCTGGAGACGGGCAACTTCGATGTATGGCAGGCCGAAATGACCGAAAGTCGTTACGAGTTGCGGGCGATATCCCAGACCCCGGGCTGAGCGGCTAAAACCCCCCGTGTTTTTCCAGATAGGCTATTTCTTCGGGGGTGGACTGCCTTCCCAGGATATCGTTGCGATGCGGGAACCGTCCGAACGCGGTAATGACATCCTGATGGGCCCTGGCGTAGCGGGCAAAGTCGGCGAACTGTGCACTGTCCACCATACGGGCAAGTTCACTGAACAGGTCGACACACGCTTGTTGCACAGTCGGGTCCTCGGTGTGTTCCAGCGGTAGGTACAGAAATACCCGGTGGATGGCTGGCAGGCGCTGGTGGCGCTTGCAGGCGATAGCCTGTTGTGCCAGCGCCAGGGCCTGGGCGTCCCCGGCGAAGGCATTAGGCGTACCCCGGTAGATATTGCGCGGGAACTGGTCCAGCAAAATTAGCAGTGCGATCAGGCCGTCGTCGCTGTCTGTCCAGCGGTTCAATTGGCCTGCCAAGGCCTGGGTTACCAGTTCGCCAAAGCGGCTGCGACAGCTATCGTCAGTTTGCTCGCTAGATTTGAACCACAGCGCATGGTGGTCGGTCAGGCACAGGCCTGTGGCATCCAGTTCGCCGAACCAGAAAGCATGGATGGCATTAATGTTTTCGTTCATTGCAGTGTCCTTCCGTTAGCGCACGAATATGATAAGGTGCGCGCTTCATTCACTACCCTGGGGGTGCTCCCCAGAATAACGGAAATTTACTATGGCACTACTTCCCGAAGTGGAATTAACCACAGATGAGCAGAAAGTCAGCTACGGCTTCGGACTGCAGTTTGGCGATCAGCTGCGCCGCAACAGTTTTGACGGCATGGATCTGGATGCGGTCGTTGCCGGCGTTCGCCATTGGTACGAGTTCCAGCAGGCGGCATTGTCGGACGAGCAAATCGGTCCCAGCTATAAGATCATCCAGGATCGCCAGCAGGCCAAGGCAGCAGAGTTGGCCGGCAAACGCCAGCAACTGGCGCAACAGTTTATGCTTGCCAACGCCGCACGGGACGAGGTTACCACCACCGATAGTGGCTTGCAGTATGAAGTGCTGGAAACGGGTAGCGGTGCAAAGCCCGGCTTGCAGTCCACGGTGGTTACCCACTACCACGGTACCCTGGTGGACGGGACTGTATTTGACAGTTCAGTAGAGCGTGGCGACCCCGCTGAATTTGGTGTGAACCAGGTGATCCCGGGCTGGACCGAAGCCTTGCAACTGATGTCGGTGGGAGACAAGTGGCGCATCGCGTGCCCGCCTCACCTGGCTTATGGCGAACAGGGTGCCGGGGATTCCATTCCGCCCAACACCGCTCTGGTATTTGAAATCCACCTGATAGACATCAAGGATTAGCCACTATGGCTGCCAATATCAATCTGCCGCGCATTCTGCGGGTAGGTGCGGGCGCCAGCCAGGAATTGGTGGCGACCTTGGCTGAGTTGGGCCTGCAACGACCATTACTGGTTACCGACCCGTATATGGTGGAGTGTGGCTATAGCGCTCGCCTGCAAGGCCCATTGGATGAGGCCGGGATTGCTTACGGCCTGTTTGCCGACTGTGTGCCAGACCCTACGACTGACAGCGTCTACGCGGCACTTGCGGTTCTGCGCGAGGGCGCATATGACTGTGTTGTGGCACTGGGAGGGGGTAGCTCGTTGGATACCGCCAAGGCAGTGGCGGTGCTGGCCGAGCGGGATGGCATCATGCGCGATTACAAAGTGCCCTTCCAGATAGACTCTGGCTTGCCGATTCTTGCTATACCCACCACTGCAGGCACTGGCTCGGAAGCCACGCGGGTGGCGGTGATCAGCGATACGCAGACCCAGGAGAAAATGCTGTGTATGGGTCTGGGCCTGATGCCGGTGGCGGCACTGGTGGATTACGAACTGACCCTGAGCATGCCGTATCGTCTCACCGCAGACACGGGTATTGACAGTCTGTGTCACGCCTTGGAAGCCTACGTTAGCCGCAAGTCCAACCCATTTACCGACAGTGTTGCACTGACCGCAATGCGCACGATCTACCAGAATATCCGCATTGCCTGTGCTGAACCGGACCATCGCCAGGCTCGCGAGGCAATGATGCTGGCCGCGACCCAGGGCGGTATCGCATTCGCCAATGCATCGGTGACCCTGATTCACGGCATGAGTCGTCCGATCGGTGCGCTGTTTCACGTGCCCCATGGTCTGAGCAATGCCATGTTATTACCGGAGATTACCGCCTGGTCAGTGGATCATGCTGCCCAGCGCTATGCCCATTGCGCCCGATACATGGGTATTGCGACGGAGTCTGACAACGACCAGGTGGCTACCGGCAAACTGGTAGACGGTCTGCGCCAGCTCAATATCGATCTCTGTGTTCCGACACCGGGAGAATTTGGTATCGAGCAGGCCACCTGGTTTGACTCGCTGGAACTGATGGCACAGCAGGCGCTGGCGTCGGGTTCACCCAATAATAATCCGCGGATCCCAACTGCGGCGGAAATCGTCGACTTATACGGCCGTGTCTGGGCCGGCCAGGGTTAAAAAAATCGGTGTATTTTGCCAGCACAGCTTACATTGCCAGGCGCCATTGATTAAACTGTTTGACCATCGTTTAACCCTCTTTCACGATGGATTTTGTTCTTATGAGACGTGTTGTTTTTAATCAAAAAGGTGGGGTCGGCAAGACCAGCATCACTTGTAATTTGGCCGCTATCGGGGCCGCTATGGGTTACCGTACGCTGGTTATCGACCTGGACGTGCAGGGTAATACCACCCACTACCTGGTAGGCGAGATAGACGCGGAGGCTTTCCCGGCTGAAGCCCAGGGCGTGGCAGGTCTGTTCAAGCAGACCGTCGGCTCGCGCAAAATGCGCCAAAACCCCGATTCCTTCGTGTGGGAGACGCCCTACGAAAATCTCTACCTGATGCCTTCCAGTCCGGTGTTGTCGACGATGGAAAAGGAGCTGGAGTCGCGCTACAAGATCTATAAGCTGCGCGACGCCCTGGACAAGCTCAGCGAGGAGTACGATCGCGTCTACATTGATACGCCCCCCAACTTCAATTTCTATTCCAAGTCGGCGCTGATTGCCGCAGATTCTGTGCTGGTGCCCTTTGACTGCGACAGCTTTGCCCGCCAGAGCTTGTATTCATTGATGGACAACATTACGGAGCTGCAGGAAGACCACAACCCAGACCTGGAAGTAGAAGGTATTGTGATCAACCAGTTCAACTCCCAGGCGCGTCTGCCGGGCGAACTGGTCAGTGAACTGGAAGAAGAAGGGTTTCCGGTATTTGCCTCCTACCTCACCAGTTCAGTCAAGATGAAAGAGTCTCACCGGGACCATCGCCCGTTGATTGATATGGCGCCCAGTCACAAATTGACCGCACAGTTTCTGGATCTGCACGCAGAATTGGAAAAAACGGTCGCCAGGGCGGCTGCCTGAAAACCCGCAGGGTGCACTTCGGGCCATGACAGGCATGGCCTACCAGTTCACCGGCTCTCTGGGTCTAGTCCCGCGAAAATACCTGTATGAGTCAGGGCACGAAGCATATCTATATAAAGGATAGTTATTTGTAAGTGCCTTTTTGATTCGATAAAGTTCGCACCATTATTTTCAAACTAGCGATAATTGCTTACCGTGGAACTGGATCTTGACAGTGTTAATGCCTCTTTGCGCGATGCCAGTGCGTCTGAGGTCGTGCAATGGGCGCTCGCTTTGGGCGAGAACACCATTGCTACCACCAGCATGGGTCGCAATGCCGCTGTGATGTTGCACCTGGTGAGCGAGGTCGACAAATCTGTACCTACGGTGTGGATTGATACCGGCTATAACTTGCGCGATACCTACATTGTGGCAGAGCGCCTGATTCGTGACCTGGATGTGAATATCCATGTTTACTCCCCGCAAATGACCTCTGAGCGGCGCAACGCCATCATGGGAGGCATTCCCACCATGGATGAGGAACAGCGCCACCAGGAGTTCACCCAACAGGTGAAACTCGAGCCCTTTGCCCGGGCGTTAGATGCGTTTAAACCTGAAATCTGGCTAACGGGTATTCGCCGCGAAGAAACCGAGCACCGCAAGGGGTTGGACATCGTGTCTATGGATAGCCGCGGCATCATCAAGGTGGCACCCATTTTTTACTGGTCTGAGGCGGATGTCGAGGCCTACATGGAGCAACACGAGCTGGCTACCTGCAAACACTATTTTGATCCCACCAAGGTCCTCGATGGCCGCGAGTGCGGATTGCACACCGCCGCCTGATCTCAACCCATAATTGCGGCTACGGTGACCGCCATGATGGTTGTGGCAACGAGAAAACCGGCCACTACGAAAGCCAGGCGACGCATGATTGCGCGATCTTCCTCGGTATGTTCCTGCAGCATATGTTGTGTCATGGTAACGCTCCTCATTGTATTTTTCGGACACCGTCATTGGCAACCAGACTGACTTGATCCTTGTTGGGGTGCATTGACGCAGATCAAATCGCTGCTGAAAGGCATCCACACATGAGGTATACTCGTAATCCTGGAGGCGAGCATGGAGGTTCATATGCTGGTGACAGAAAGGTATCCGCAGGGATGGACTTTACTGGTTCGTTGCTGGCGTGGTGTTGCCATGCTACTCATCTGTACTGCGACCCTTGCCTGCTCCACAACCCCTGAGCACTTTCGCTCCGTCAGCCAACTGGCTCCCCTGCAACTTGAGCACCAGACCGTTACGGTTGCCGGCGTGGCTGCGAGTGTCCCGACCCCTGAGCTGCTTGCTACCGATGCACAGATGCGTGAATTTGTGCAACGCTACACTGGCGGTGTGCGCAATTCCCGCCAACGCCTGATGATGCTGCACCGTGCGATAACGGGGATAGCAACCCTGAATATTGAATATGACCCCCTCGCTGACGGCACTGCGCAGGAGGTGTTCCATCGCGGTTCGGCCAATTGCCTGTCTTATGCCAACCTGTTTGTAGCCCTGGCGCGGGAGGCTGGCTTAAAGGCAGAATACCAATGGCAGGAAGTGCGGCCGCAGTGGTCACGAACGGGTGAGAGGCTGATGGTGCGATTGCACGTCAACGTCATGGTGACGCTCCAGGGTGGTGGCAAATACATGGTGGATATTGATCCGCTGCCTTCGCGGGATATTGCCGGCTCAAAACAGATAAGCGATGTCGCTGCAGAAGCCTTGTACTATAACAATATTGCCATGGATGCGTTGGCCAAAGAGAACCTGGAGCAAGCCTGGTTGCACGAGGTTCGAGCGCTTGAACTGGCTCCGGATGAGCCCCATTTCTGGGTAAATCTGGGCGCTATTTATCGCTTCGTGGGGCAGCACCGCGAAGCAGAGAGCAGCTATCTTTACGCCCTGGAGCTGGATCGCTGGGATCGTTCGGCAATGAATAACCTGGTGGTGTTATACAACCTTGAAGGCCGCGAAGAAGACAAGGATTACTGGGAAGGGCGGGTAGGGCGTTACCGCGATCGCAACCCTTACTACCACGCCTGGTTAGGCGACCAGGCCGTTGAGAGCGACGATTGGTCTATGGCGTTGGAGCATTATGAACAGGCGCTGGCGTTGACCCCTGACGACAGCCACCTCCTTTACAGTGCTGGTCTGGTGCATTATCGGCTGGATGAATTGCAGGAAGCCTCGACCTATATAAAGCGCGCGATCCAAAGCGCCACGCTACGTTCCGATATAGAGACCTATAAAATCCAGCTGAAAGCAGTAAAGCGCAAGCAATTAGCTGGTATCTAGCAGTTTGTCGGACTTATTCGGTGACCGACTTGGGGTCGATACGAATATAAGCCCGACGCTGCATTTTCCCCGTGAGGCGCGAGAAAAAATCACCGATGTGCATTTGCCATCCGTATTTCCGGCGCAGGGCTTGCAAGGCAGTGTCAATGTCCTTGGGTTTGTCCAGCAGGTAGGCCCGGGTGTCCAGGCAATCGCCAGTGACGATGCCGCGCACGGTGCAAGCGGCGATGCGTGACTCGCTGAAATTACGCAGTCGTTTTACCTTGCCCGCGTCCCCGGCGGAAAAAACGTAGTAACTGCCCTGGTGCGGGGCAAACCACACCGGCGTCGAAACAAAGTCGCCGGACTTTTTACGGGTGGAAAAACTGATGTAGCTACCACCTTCAAGGAATTCGCGTTCGCTGGGCTTCATGGGCAGACCTATGTGTTTTTGTACAATGTTCTGTGGCCGAAGCTGGTATTAAAACGGCATTTGTTAAAGGTCACAATAGGCGCACAGTAATCAGCTTGGAAAATATTGTAATGAGCAAATTTGACGCAGCATCCACTACCGGTGATGTAATGGCGGGTATCTCTCTGGCCGGCAAGCTGGCTGTGGTGACGGGCGCATCTGCGGGCCTGGGTGTGGAAACGTCCCGGGCGCTCGCCGCAGCCGGCGCTGCCGTGCTGATGCTGGCACGGGATGCTACTAAACTGGAGGCGGCGGCGCAGAATCTGCGCGAGGGTATTCCCGGCGCACAATTGCATACGGCCATCATGGACCTTGCTGACCTGAGCAGTGTGCGTGCGGCGGCGGCCGATATTCTGGTGGCTCATCCGCAGATTGCTATGCTGATCAATAATGCCGGCATCATGGCCTGCCCGTTGGCACACACCGCACAGGGCTTTGAGCTGCAGTTTGGTACCAATCACCTGGGTCATTTCCTGTTCACCTGCCTGCTGGCACCGGCATTGTTGGCGGGCGCACCAGCGCGTGTTATTGCCCTGAGTTCCGCGGGCCACAAGATGGCCAATGTCGATTTTGATGATCCATCTTATGCGCAGCGCAGCTATGATAAATGGCAGGCCTACGGTGAATCAAAAACCGCCAATGCCTTGTTCGCAGTGGCGCTGGACCAGCGTCTGGGAGAACGTGGTGTGCGATGTTTTGCCGTGCATCCCGGCGCTATCATGACGGATTTAGGTCGCCATATGGACCAGGCGGACTATGAATTGCTGATGGCCAGGGTGCCCGAGGGCCAGGAGATGGCGTTCAAAACAGTGGGGCAGGGCGCGGCGACCAGTGTCTGGGCGGCCACTACCACAGAGCTGGATGGCTGCGGTGGCTGGTACCTGGAGGATTGTCATATTGCAGAACCTGCAGCCCCGGACCGCGAAGGTGGAGTTGAGCCTTATGCGTTGGACAAGATCGCGGCTGAGCGCCTTTGGGTATTGTCCGAGAGTCTGGTCGGTCAGTCTTTTGCGTTTTGATAAGGTAAAAGAAAAGTCACCATACTGGCAGCGCCCACACTGTTTCGGTATCCTGCGCTGCTTACTCCATCGCCGTGAGAGCACCTTATCACCATGTCTGAATATACCTCTGTTGTAGCTGCCCTCAAGGGTAAGGTTGCGGTCGGTACACACGTTACTGTCAAGGGTTGGCTTCGCAGCAAGCGGGATTCCAAGGCAGGCATCTCTTTTTTGGCGGTGCATGATGGCTCGGCCTTTGATGCCATCCAGGCGGTGGTGCCCGCTACACTGGAAAACTACGAGGCGCAGGTGTTGTTGTTATCTAGCGGCTGCGCTGTGATTGTCAGCGGTGAGTTGGTGGAGTCCCAGGGCAAGGGCCAGAGTGTGGAGATCCAGGCCACTGCAGTGGAAGTGGTGGGCTGGGTAGACGATCCCGAGAGCTATCCGATCGCCAAGAAACGCCATACCTTTGAGTACCTGCGCACGCAAGCGCATTTGCGCCCGCGCACCAATACCTTTGGTGCTATTACACGGGTGCGCACTACGCTGGCGAATGCCATCCATAACTATTTTCATGATGATGGTTTTCACTGGATCAACACGCCTATCGTCACCGGCAGTGATTGTGAGGGCGCCGGCGAATTGTTCCGGGTAAGCGCGCTGGATATGGCTAATTTGCCGCGCACCGACCAGGGCGAAGTGGATTTCAGTCAGGACTTCTTTGGCGGTGAGTCTTTTCTTACAGTATCCGGTCAGTTGGAGGTGGAGTCCTACTGTCTGGCTATGAGCAAGGTCTATACCTTTGGTCCTACATTCCGTGCAGAAAATTCCAATACCAGTCGCCATCTGGCGGAATTCTGGATGGTTGAGCCGGAAATTGCCTTTGCTGACCTGAACGACGATGCCGACCTGGCTGAATCGCTGCTCAAGTACGTATTTACCCGGGTGTTGGAGGAGCGTGAGGATGATGTGGCTTTTTTCCAGCAACGCGTGGATGACACGGTCATGGCCCGATTGCGCGGGGTGATCGATAACAACTTTGAGCGCATGGACTACAGTGAAGCCATCGATATTCTCAAGAACTGTTCGCAGAAGTTCGAGTTCCCTGTAGCCTGGGGCGTGGATTTGGCGTCCGAGCACGAACGGTATTTGTCTGAAAAGCATGTGGGGCGCCCGTTAGTGGTGATGAATTACCCCAAGGATATCAAGGCGTTCTATATGCGCCTTAATGATGACGGTAAAACCGTGGCCGCTATGGACGTACTAGCGCCCGGAATCGGTGAGATCATCGGCGGTAGCCAGCGCGAAGAGCGCCTGGATGTGCTGGATGAGCGTATGGACGAACATCTGCGCGAAGAATTGTGGTGGTACCGCGACCTGCGTCGTTATGGCACCGTCCCGCATGCCGGCTTTGGCCTGGGTTTTGAGCGGCTACTGAACTACGTCACAGGCATGGAAAATGTACGTGATGCCATCCCCTTCCCCCGCACTCCTGGACATGCTGGCTTCTAGGGGCTCGTCTTGCAGAGGGGTGGCGGCTCAGCCCTCCCGGGCATACCCCTGACCCAAAAGGGGGATTTGCTCAATATTCGATCAAAAATTGTGAATTATTGCCTAAAAAATGATCAGATATTGATTGAATCTCGACCATACTCAGTGTGGACACGGATGAAAAAGCTGTTAAAGCCGCAGGAAGCGGTGGGCTTATGAGGAAGCAAATGCAACGAGCAATAAAAGTGAGTGAGATCGGCCCCGCCAGTGAGATGGCGATAGTCGATACTTTTACCAAGCTGATTTTTGGCGAAGAGAGTGATTACAGTTCACGTGAACTGATGATTATTCAGGCTTTTCGCACAGTAGATAGCAATGTATTACTGGATAACCACCACAATATGGGAGCTTACCTGCGAGCCCTGGGCGTGCGCGAGATGATCCGGGTAGTGTCGCAGGTGCGCGAGCATCTGTTGTGTGGTGTGGAGCCCTTGTCGGGCAACTCGGACCAGTTGCGGGCCAGAGAGAACCAACGGGCAATGAACCGGCGGGCACACTAGGCACCCGGAGACTCAAGTCTGCTGGGTCTCCTTGAGGCCGCAGCCATCGACCAGTCGCAGCAAGGACTGGTACTGATTTTCCACGTTCACTCCCAGGTAACACAGCTCTACGGGCTGGTTTAGCGCAAAGCGTCGTGTGGTGCTGGTGAGGCTCGCAGTCCACTTATCGTAACTGAACTTTTCCGGATCCTTGCGCAGGTCAATGAACCCTTCCAGGCCGTTTTTATCCAGTCGGACATTGAAGCCACTGCTGTTGACGTGTACCACGTGTGCCGCGAATGTAACCCCTTCTTCAGTGGCCAGTCTGGCCAGATATTTGCTCGCCAGCCAGCGCTCCGCTTCCTGGGTGGCTGCGCGACTATTGGCTATTCGTTGGGCCAGGTTTGTCAGCATTTCAGCGCTGACCTGTTTGGCATCGCCGCCGTGCAATAGTGATTTGATCTGCAGATGGACCAAAAAGTCCACGTACTTGCGCAGGGGTGAGGTGCAGTTGCTGTAGTTTTCCAGCGCCATGCCCATATGCGGGCCGGACTCTGTACCCAGCTCCGCCCTGGTCAGCAGGCGGTTGACCATGCTGCGCAGTGGCAGGGTCTGCTCGGGAGACGATAGACCGCGCATGATATCCCGATAGCCGGTGACTGTGGTCGGATCCAGATCAGCCAGGGCCGGAACATGCATGGCGAGAAACTTTTTTGCTTCATCCAAACGATCGGCACGAAAGCCGGGGTGTTTCACAAAGGGTCCACTAGCCTGGTGCTCAGCCAGAAAGCGCGCAGCACAGCGGTTGGCGGCAATCATGCATTCTTCCACCAGTTTCTGGGACAGCAGCTTCTCATAGGGCTCAATGCCTTCGATCTGCTTGGCGTCGTTGAGTATCCAGCGGAATTCTCGGCGATCTTCCATCACCAGGCCATGCTGTTCACGGTTACTGCGCAGGGCCCTGAATACCTGGTACAAAGCCTCCAGGGGGGTGGCGTGGCTCATTAATTCATCGTATTGCCCATTGAGATAGCGGTCCACAGCGTAATAGGACAGCTTTGCCCGGGAGCGCACGGTGGCCTCGATAAACTCGAAACTCCCTACTTCACCACTGTCGCTGACAGCGATTTTGCACACCAGGGCCGGGCGGTCGGATCCTTCGGTTAAGGCGCAGGTGTCCTGTGACAGCTGCTCTGGCAACATGGGTATTACATCGCCGTGAAAGTAGATGGAGGTGCCACGGGCTGCCACATCTGTGTGTAGCTCCGAAGCGATATCGATATAGGCGGTTGGGTCGGCAATGGCCACAAACAGGGTCCAGCCGTCATTGCTGATCTCGGCGTAAAGGGCGTCGTCTATGTCCTGGGTTCTGGCGGCATCGATGGACACGAACTCCAGGTCGCTGAGGTCCCGGCGTTTTTCGGTTTCTAAAGGTTTGCAATTGGCCAGGCACTGCGCAAGGTCTGCCTTGCTGCTACTGCCCCATTCGGTGGCCAGGCGATACTTGGCCATGCTGTACAGGTTTTCTATACCGGGCGTGTTCTCATCGCCTATCACCGTCAGCACCTTGGCTTGCGGCTTGCCGTCGCGGATCGGGTGTCGCAGGATAGCGCAGCGCACGTAATCGCCTTCATTGACGCCATTGCGAGCATGTGGCGGGATAAACAGCCAGCGATTGAGTTGTGCCAGGTCCGGCTCCACAAACACCGCTTTGCCCTTGCGTACACAACGTCCGGTAAAGTCGGTCAGCGGGCTATCAACCAGCTTTTCGATTTCGGCGATGGTTTTGTTGTCTTTCGTCGGGCGAATACAAACGTTGACCCGGTCGTCAGGGAACGCCTTGAGCATCTCATCGGGTGGGATAAAGATCTCGCGGCCGTCGTCCAGCACCGCAAAGCCGTAGCGGGCCTGGGTGCCTTTGACCACAGCTTCGGCACGTTCTTTCTGGGCCTCCATCTGGGATTTGAGGCCTTTAAGCTGGGACAGCGTGTCTTGGTTGAGCATGGAGGGAACAACTTATATTTTTTACAGATAAGCAGGCCATCGTAGCTGAAATTGCGCCTCCTGTCAGTGAGTTATGCCTGATCTGACAAAACCTCGGGGATTTTCCGCAATAGCATTGACAGGCGCGCCATGGGGGTTTAATAATCGAAGTAACGCGACATTACTTGCAGTAATGTTGATCCCGTCGGGAAGTGCCTTTGAAAAATTTCCGGACGCGGGGCGATCAGTTTATCGCTGATTGTCATGTGTCTTACAATAAGCGCCCAGGCGCTGCCACTGAGCCTCCCAAGCTCCGGCCCCATACGCCCTCGGCAACTGACCTCTCGCTAGACCCAATCTTTGTTTTTGAACCCCTGACCCGACCGGACGCATCGGATAAAGACCACCATCAATTGAGCCCCCTTTTCCGTGAAACTTTAATGAGGATTACTCTATGGACTCAGGTTCCGCCCTGCGCGTAGAAAAAACCACCCTGAAACCCGTTATCAAGAAGACCTACGTTCTGGATACGAACGTTCTGCTCCACGATCCAATGGCCGTCACGGCCTTTAAGCAACACCACCTGGTCATACCCATGACTGTTCTGGAAGAACTGGACCATATCAAGGATAGGCATGACAAAACGGTGAGCCGCGAGGCCCGTATTGCCATACAGATGATTGACAAGGTGGTGGGCAGCGCATCGCCACAGGAGATCCAGGAGGGCGTAGAGGTGCCTGGTTCAGAGTTGGCGGGTCTTATTCCGGGTACCCTGGCGATTTATCCCGATCAAATGTTGGCTGACAATTCCGACGTGCCCTACCTTAATACCAATCAGGACCGGGCAAACGACAACCGTATTATCAATGTGGCGTTGCGCCTGCAGGCGGAAAATCCCAATGAATTTGTGTGTCTGGTGACCAAAGACATCAACATGCGGATCAAGGCCAAGGGGTCTGGCCTGATGCAGGTTGAAGATTACCGCAGAGACAAGGTGCTGGATGATATTGAATTGCTGGCCAGTGGCTATGAGCATATCGAGGGAGATTTCTGGTCTACCATCAGTGAAGTCGATACTTTGCGCGAGGGCGATTGCACCTTGCACCGTATTCCGCGTAAATCCCTGCCCCAGGCTTATCCGAATATGTTTGTGCACGATGACCAGGAGTTCATGGCGTTCGTAAAGCGGGTGGATCAGGAATTTGTGTACTTGCGTTGTGATAGCCGCGACAACCTGATGCACAAGCGATTCTGGGGCCTGGCGCCACGCAACCTGGAGCAGGCCATGGCCATGTCCTTGCTGGATGACGACAGTGTGGATATGACAGTGATGACCGGGCCGGCGGGCTCGGGTAAAACACTGCTGGCGCTGGCCTATGGCTTGAACGCAATATTGGAGCAGGGCAAGTTCAGTAAGTTGATCGTGGCGCGTTCAACACCGCCCATTGCCGAGGAGATAGGCTTTTTGCCCGGTACCGAGGAAGAGAAGATGGCGCCTTGGTTGGCGGCCTTCGATGACAACCTGGAAATCCTGCACGGCACAGACGAGTCCTGCCACGGCAGTATCGATTACGTAAAAGAGCGGGCGAATATCCAGTTCAAGTCCCTTAACTTTATGCGCGGTCGGTCATTCAACAATGCCTATATTATTATCGATGAGGCTCAGGGGCTTACCCAGTTCCAGCTAAAATCGGTGATTAGCCGTGTAGGGGCGGACTCCAAGATTGTGGTTTTGGGCAACCTTGCGCAGATTGACAACAAGTACATCTCACCGCTGACCTCCGGCCTGACCTACCTGGTAGAGAAGAGCAAGGCCTATCCCCATGCCGGAATTATGCATGTTAACGGCATTGTGAGATCGCGGTTGGCTGCGTTTGCAGAGGAAAATCTCTAGGGATCTTCGGGGGCAGTGATGCGTCTGAGGTCGCGCTGTAGCGCGACCTCAAAACGTATTACGATATTCCATGCACCGTCGCGCTGCTCCTCGATTTTGCGGCGGCGGAAGTTGTAGGACGGCTCCAGTTCCATAAACAGAAATTGGCGGTAAACCTGGCGGCGAAACAGCATGCCCAGACGATAGTTCTTGGTGTAGGACGGGTCGCTGACACCATTGATAGAGCCAAAATAACTGATCACCAGTTGGTGTTTTTTATGCGCGGGTCGCACCCGTTGGTTGTACGACAGGCGGGTGCGCCATTCTGCACCATCGGTTTCTTCGCCGTAAACAATGCGGTTACTCCAGCGAATCAGCTTGCTCTCGCCCATGCTCCGGTCCAGATTGACCTGGCCCGTGGTGTAAAAGCCCTCGTCGGTTTCGTACTGTAAGCGCTGGGTATAACGGTAACCATACAGGTCGGTGATGGGCCCCTGGTTGCGGAAGCGGATGCCGGGGCGAACATCGCTGGAGGTGATCCCCAGAGTCAGGTCAACCCGGCTGCGCTGGCGTTCCGCCACGTTGTAGAGCAGCCCGACCTGATCGTCGTTCTGGCGCTCATCCTCGCTCAGTTCATCACCATCCTCACCACTAAAAACCAGGTTCAGGCGTTTTGAGACCTTGGGTAATTGCAGCTTGCCGCGCAGTCGCAGCTTGGTGTTGTAGTTATCCTCCTGATCCCAGTCGTTAACCCACTCCAGGCGCACCAGGGACTCGGCTTTTTCGATATCATAATTCGGGTCCCCAAAAAAGTTATCCATCCACTGGGTTAGCGCCTGGGTCTGGTTGGTGGCGTAGGCATGACTGGTATCTACCCAGTTGATGGGGACATTGTTGGGGTCGTTTGCGGTGGGGGCTTGCCAGCCCTCTATCTCCAGATCCTGATTGCCAGGTACCAGAGGTTCCCCCCAGCTGACTACGGGTATGGCGAGCAGGATGACAAGCCAAATCTTCACAATGCAGAACTACCCACTTTTGCGTCGTTAAGCGCTACACTAGCCGCCATGGACAAACTTTTCATATTCTTTCAGCATATCGTACCGCAGCATTTGCTGTCGCGCTGCACCGGATGGTTGGCTGATCTGCGTCAACCTGTCGGACTAAAAAACTGGGTGATACGCCAGTTTATCAGTCATTTCGACGTGAATATGGACGAAGCAGAGCAATCGGACCCGGAGCGCTATGCCAACTTCAACGAATTTTTTACCCGGCCCCTGCGCGACGGCGCGAGGCCCATTGCCGACGCAGATATCGTCTGCCCGGCCGATGGTGCCATCAGCCAGATGGGTACTATTGAGTCAGGTTTGCTATTTCAGGCGAAGGGGCGCTACTTCAGTGCCGCTGACTTACTGGGGGGTGATGAGGTGCGCGCTGCGTTGTTTAACGGCGGTCAATTCACGACTATTTATCTCTCCCCCAAGGACTACCATCGGGTGCATATGCCCCTGGCCGGACGCCTGACCGCAACCACCTATGTTCCTGGTCAATTGTATTCAGTCAATGGGGTTACCGCGCAGAACGTGGATCGATTGTTTGCTCGCAATGAGCGTCTGGTGTGTCACTTCGATACGGATGTTGGCCCCGTGGCGATGATTCTGGTAGGTGCCATGGTGGTCGCCGGTATTGAAACCGTGTGGTCTGGCCAGGTAGCGCCGCCGCCGCGGCTCCCGGTGGTCACCGATTTCGTCGACGTGCCACAGCCAGTGTCACTGGACAAGGGCGCCGAAATGGGTCGTTTTATGTTGGGCTCTACGGTTATTTTGTTATTTCCCGAGAATGCAATAGCCTGGGAGGCTGGCTATGAGCCTGGCTCTGCTACCTGCATGGGCGAAAAATTGGCAGCGCGTCTCAAGGGGTGATGCGTGGCGTGTCCAGCCATCCGTTCCCGCGCCACAAACCGCAATTAATAATCGTCCAGACTGGCGACAATCCGCCGAAAACTATCCAGCCGTCGCTCTGTAATCTGCCCGGCTTCAACCGCTCCCAGAATCGCGCATCCGGGCTCCTGCTCGTGTTGGCAATCGCGGAATTTGCAGGTTCCAAGAATGGGTCGAAGCTCGCGAAAACCCTGCTCTACCTGTTCTTTACTCATATGCCACAGTCCAAACTCGCGGATCCCCGGAGAATCGATGAGACTGCCGCCGCAGGTCAGGTGAAATAACTGGGCTGTAGTGGTCGTGTGCGTACCTTTTTGTGTGCTCTGTGACAAAGCGCCGACACGCAGGTCCGCATCCGGTAACAGCACATTTACCAGCGATGATTTTCCCACACCGGATTGCCCGACGAGCACACTGGTGCGTTCACTCAGTGCAGCGTGCAATTCCTGCAGTCCGCCCTGGGTGATTGACGTGTAGAGAACGCGATAGCCCAGTGCGGGATAAATGTCGAGTAGCTCGGCCATTTTCTGCTGCAGCGTGGGATCGCCTTCCAGCAGATCCATTTTGTTGAGCAGGATCACCGGCTCAATATCTACCGTTTCGGCGGCAACCAGGTAGCGATCGATCAGGTTGGCGTGGGGTTCGGGGAAGGGGGCGATAACCAGGATGATCTGGTCGATATTGGCAGCGACGGCTTTGAGTTTGCCGTAGGGATCTGGTCGTGACAGCACGCTATCGCGCTCCAGTTGCGCGACGACTACACCTACCGGATCACCCTCGCACCAGACGACCCGGTCACCCGTTACCAGGCCCTCTACATTGGCGCGCAAATGACAGCGCTGGCTGACGCCCGGCTCTGACTCTACCGCTACCTGGGTGCCATAGTGGGCGACAATCAGGCCCTCTCGCTCCGGACCCAGTTCACCGCCGGTGAGCGCTTGCTCTGCCTCTGTATCGCGGCGGGCGGCGCGCTTGGCGCGTTCGTCCTGGATTTTTTCGATGCGCCAGGCTTGTTGCCGGCTCAATTTGCGTTTGCTCATGCTCTCATTATTGGGTCACAGGCTATGCCTGTCGAGGCAATTTGTTACACTGCGCCTATTGTAGCTTTAAAGGACAGGCCTCTTATGCAGAATGCCAGCAACCTGATATGGGTAGATCTAGAGATGACCGGCCTGGAGCCCGACCAGGATGTCATCATCGAAATCGCCACCATTGTCACGGACACTGACCTTAATACCCTGGCCGAAGGCCCGGTTATTGCGCTGCACCAGAGCGATGCGCGTCTCGCGGCTATGGATGAGTGGAACACCACCCACCACAATCAGTCCGGTCTGGTGGATCGAGTCAAGGCCAGCCAATACAACGAACAAAGCGCCACCGATGAAACACTGGCGTTCTTGCAACAATGGGTGCCGGCTGGTGTTTCTCCGATGTGCGGCAATAGCATTGGCCAGGACCGGCGTTTTATGGTCAGGCACATGCCGCAGCTGGAGACCTTTTTTCATTACCGCAATCTGGATGTCAGTACCTTGAAGATCCTGATGCAGCGGTGGTGCCCGCAGCTGGAGGCCGGATTTACCAAGGCCGGGACGCACCAGGCGCTGGATGATGTTCGCGAGTCAATCGATGAAATGCGCTATTACCGCGAGCATTTCCTCAAGCTGGACTAGCGGCCTGCCCATGCTGTAGCAGAGCCCATGTCACATGCTCGCGCACCAGTTCCGAAGCAAATTCCCGCCTGGACTCCAGCGCATCAATGATCGATCCCGATGAGGGTGCATTCCCCAGCGCCACCGCCAGGTTGCGCAGCCAGCGTTCGTAACCGATACGACGTATCGCCGAGCCCTCGGTTTTAGTCAGGAAGGTGTCCTCGTCCCACAAAAATAGATCAACCAACTGCGCATCGGCCAGTTCGTGTCTGGGCTGAAAATCCTTCTCGGCAGTGGGACTGGCGAATTTATTCCAGGGACAGACCAGCTGACAGTCATCGCAGCCAAAAATACGATTCCCCATCAGTGGTCGCAGGGCAGGGTCGATGCTGCCTTTGTGCTCAATAGTGAGATAGGAAATGCATTTACGCGCATCGAGTTCATAGGGCCCGGTAAATGCATCCGTTGGGCAGATCTCCAGGCAGGCAGTGCAGGTTCCGCAGTGCTTGGTGTGTTGCGGCACATCCACTGGCAACGGCAGGTCTGTATAGATCTCTCCCAGGAAGAACCAGGACCCCGCCTCGGCGTTGATCAACATGGCGTTCTTGGCGATCCAGCCCAGTCCCGCCTGCTCGGCCACTGCTCGTTCGAGTATTGGCGCACTGTCGACAAAGGCTCGATACTGCCCGCCGCCGGCTTCCTGGGCAATACGTTTAGCCAGTAGCGATAAACGTTTGCGAATCAGCTTATGGTAGTCCCTGCCCAGGGTGTAGCGAGAAATATAGGCTTTATCCGGTGAGGCCAGCACCTCCAGTGGTTGAGTGTCCTGCGCCAGGTAGTCCATGCGTAAGGACAGTACACGGCAGGTTCCCGGCACCAGCTCGTCGGGTCGTGAACGCTTGTTACCGTGGCGCGCCATGTAATCCATACTGCCGTGAAAGCCGGCATCCAGCCACTTCTGCAGGTAGCCCTCATGCTGTCCCAGGTCTACATCGGTGATGCCTACCTGCTGAAATCCAAGCTCGATTGCCCACTGCCGGATTTGTGCTATCAGGGCTTGTTGTTGCTGCAATGTAAGTTCTTGGGACAAATCAGGACCGCGATGCAATACATGTGGGTATAATTCTGACAGAACTTGGTTGGCTGTGTACTTCTTTATTAAGGCAAGTGAGCAAATGTTGGGAACCGAAAATCTGTACACCGCGCAGCAGACCCGCGATTTGGATCGCTGCGCTATCGACGACTATGACATCCCGGGTATCACCTTGATGTCGCGCGCAGCAACTGCCACATTTCGTTGTTTGCTGGATATCTGGCCCAACCCGGAGTGTATTCAGGTGCTGTGCGGCACCGGCAACAATGGCGGTGATGGCTTTTTGCTGGCCGATCTGGCGCACAAGCGTGGCATTGGGGTAACCGTACTGCAAATCGGCGACCCCGACAAAATTACTGGTGATGCACTGTTGGCGAGACAGCAGGCGCTGGCTAACGGCGTTGTGATTGTGCCGCTGGAAGATGCGCCATTAATGTCGGTGGGAGTGATTGTAGATGCGCTGTTGGGCACCGGCCTGGGCGGTGACGTCCGCGGTGACTACCGCGAGGCGATTGTGGCTATAAATGCCAGTGGCGCGCCTGTGTTGGCGGTGGATATACCCTCAGGGCTTTGTGCCGATACCGGAAAAGTGTTGGGCGCGGCGGTACGCGCTGATCTTACCGTTACCTTTATCGGACTGAAGCGGGGTTTGTTTACCCTGGACGCGGCAGATTATACCGGTGCTGTGCAGTTTTCTGATCTTGGTGTACCGCCGGAGGTTTATTCGCGTGTTCCGGCTGATTGTCAGCGCCTGGAGTTGGAGCCCTTATTGGAGCGCCTGCCAGCGCGCCCGGTGACGGCTCACAAGGGTTTGTATGGCACCGTGCTGATCGTCGGTGGTGATTACGGAATGGCTGGTGCCGCAGCCATGGCCGCCGAAGCGGCATTGCGGTGTGGCGCCGGACTGGTGCGTGTTGCTACCCGCCCGGAGCATGTTGCCGCCCTGGTGGCGCGCATACCGGAAGTCATGCCGTTAGCGGTGAGCTCTGGCGATGATTTTGCGCCGTTACTGGCCGCCGCCGATGTGTTGGTGGTGGGGCCTGGACTGGGTCAGTCGCCCTGGTCGGAGCATCTATTGCAACTGGCTGCTGCCAGCGGTAAACCCATGCTACTGGATGCCGATGGTTTGAACCTGCTAGCTGGCGGCAGCCTGTTACCGAACCTGCGGCGCGATAATTGGGTGCTGACGCCCCATCCCGGTGAGGCCGCCCGACTGTTGGGTGTTAGCACCAGTGAGATCGAGTCGGACCGGTTTGCTGCGGCGCGTGCCCTGCAGCAACGCTACGGTGGCGTGGTGGTTTTAAAAGGGAACGGCAGTTTGATTGCCGGGAGTGGACAGTTGTTGTTGAGTGATTACGGCAATCCCGGTATGGCCAGCGGCGGCATGGGCGATGTGCTAAGCGGTGTGATTGGATCGTTATTGGCGCAGCATATGCCACTGCTGGACGCCGCTGCACTTGGCGTATGCCTGCATGGCGCCGCAGCGGACATCGCCGCACAGGATGGTCAGCGTGGCCTGGCGGCCACTGACCTGATCCCCGAGATGCGTGCACTGCTGGGATGACAACTGGCCAACTGGATATTATCGCGCCGGATGAGGCCTCCATGGTGGCCTGCGGAGCGCAACTGGCCGCAGCCTGCGAGCCGGGATTGATCGTGTTTTTGCGCGGTGAGCTGGGCATGGGTAAAACCACGCTGTCCCGGGGTTTTATTCAGTCCCTGGGACATACGGGTGCGGTGAAGAGTCCCACCTACACCCTGGTGGAACCCTATCAACTGGGCGAGTGGCAGGTGTATCACTTTGATCTGTATCGCCTGGGTGATCCACAAGAGCTGGAGTTCATGGGGATTCGCGACTATTTCGACGATGAGTCGATATGCCTGGTGGAATGGTCGGAGCGCGGCAAGGGAGTTTTGCCCCCGGCAGATTTAGTGATTACCATAGAGCAGCAGGGTTTGGGGCGCGCTCTGGCATTTAGTGCGACGACGGCGTTGGGGAATGCCGTGATAGCGCGTATGCAGAACCCAGAGGCTCCTTAGGCTCAAATGACAATAAATAACAGACAGCAAGCAAAAGACAGAGTGGGCAAAGTGATATGAGCAGGGCGTGGGTCGCGGCGGTCCTGGGTGTGCTGACAGCATTTCCCGCATGGGCGGTGGAAGTGCACGAAGTGCGCCTGTGGCGTGCACCGGATCACACGCGTATCGTTTTTGACCTTACCGGCCCCGCCGAGCACAAGCTCATGATGCTGGATAATCCCAGACGCATTGTGCTGGATCTGGAAAACACCACACTGAAGGCGAGCATGGACACGTTGAAACTCAGTGATACGCCGGTGGCACGTGTGCGCTCGGGAGTGCGTGCCGGCGACGACCTGCGTGTGGTGCTGGACATCAGTGCCAGTGTCGATCCTCGCAGCTTTGCCCTGAAAGCCAATGAAAAAGCCGGTGACCGGCTGGTACTGGACCTGTATGACCAGCAGACCATCACCCCGGTGGTAAAAAAGAGCGTCCAGCAATCGGCGAAACGCAACATTATTATCGCCATTGATGCCGGGCATGGTGGGGAAGATCCCGGGGCGCTGGGTCCCAAGCGTCTGCGTGAAAAGGATGTGGTGTTGGCCATCGCCAGGGAATTGAATGCCTTACTTAAGGCGGACAAAGGCTTTAGTCCCACGATGATCCGCTCTGGTGATTACTACGTTAGCCTGAAGGGGCGTCGCGATCTGGCCCGCAAACGCCAGGCAGACCTGTTTATCTCTATCCATGCCGATGCCTTTAATCGCAAGGAAGCCAACGGTGCCTCGGTATATGCTTTGTCTACCCGCGGCGCTACCAGCACTGCCGCCAGCTATCTGGCGCGACGGGAGAACTCCGCTGACCTGGTCGGTGGGGTGAGCCTGTCGGACAAGGACGATGTGCTGGCAGGGGTGTTGGCCGACCTGTCCATGACCTCTACCTTGGATACCAGTCTCAAGTTGGGTGACAGGGTATTGCGCAACGTGGACACTGTTGCCAGGTTGCACAAAAAAAGTGTGGAGCAGGCAGGATTTGCGGTGTTGAAATCTCCGGATATACCGTCGATTCTGGTAGAGACCGGCTTTATTTCCAACCCCGGTGAGTCAAGAAAACTGGCCACCAGCGGCTACCGGAAAAGAATGGCCAGGGCCATTCATGCGGGAATCAAGGACTGGTTCCTCGCGCATCCCCCCTCGGGTACCTTGATCGCCTGGCAAAAGCAGCAGAATGGCGAGCAATACACCATCGCCAGAGGTGATACACTCTCGGGCATCGCGCAGCGTTTTAATGTGTCCGTGTCTGACCTCAAAGTCCGCAATAGTATTAGCGGCTCCAGGATCAGGGTGGGCCAGAAACTGACCATCCCCACAACCTGACAGTAGCGTCCTCATGCCCCGAATTCATCTGCTCAGTTCCCGGCTGGCCAACCAGATTGCCGCTGGTGAAGTGGTTGAACGCCCCGCGTCGGTGGTCAAAGAGGTGCTGGAAAACAGTTTGGACGCCGGCGCTACCCGGGTAGACATTGATGTGGAATCCGGCGGTGGCAAACTGATTCGTATTCGCGACAATGGCGCCGGCATGGCACCGGAGGATTTGCCGCTGGCGTTGGCCCGTCACGCCACCAGCAAGATAGCTTCACTGGAAGACCTGGAGCAGGTGTGTAGCCTCGGGTTTCGCGGCGAGGCCCTGGCGAGTATCGGTTCAGTGTCGCGCCTGACGCTAACCAGCAATGACAATGAGCAGGGGAGTGAGGGCAGCAGCGCCGCCTGCGAGGGTCGTGACATGGAGGTACTGGTAAAGCCGGCGCCCCACCCTCGCGGTACCACGGTAGAAGTGCGTGACCTGTTCTTTAACACCCCGGCCCGGCGCAAATTCCTGCGCACCGAAAAGACCGAGTTTAATCACCTGGAGGAGGTTGTGAAACGCCTCGCCCTGTCGCGCTTCGATGTGGCCTTTAGCCTGCGTCACAACGGCAAGGTATTACATAACCTGAAACCCGGTAGTAGCCAGGCGGAGCAGCAACGGCGCGTGGCTACTGTCTGTGGTCCGGCCTTCATGGAGCAGGCGATTTATATTGAGTCCGAGGTCTCACCTCTGCGTTTGTGGGGCTGGGTGGGGCTGCCCACCTTCTCGCGCAGCCAGGCGGATCTGCAATACTTCTTTGTTAATGGACGGGTGATTCGCGACAAGTTGATTGCCCATGCGGTGAAGCAGGCCTATCGGGATGTGCTGTATCACGGCCGTCATCCGGCCTTTGTTTTATATCTGGAGTTGGACCCGGCCCAGGTGGATGTCAATGTGCACCCCACCAAACACGAGGTGCGGTTTCGCGATGGACGCGCGGTGCACAATTTTATTTTTTCCAGTTTGCACCGGGCATTGGCAGACGTCCGCCCGGCGGACCAGTTGCCGGAACATACCCTTACCGACGGCGAAGGTATGGCGATTAACACCGCTACCGGAGAGATAAGCAGTCAGTCCGGGCTGGCCTGGGGCGCACCGGCACCCGCAGCTACGGGTGGCTTCGGCAGCTACAGACCGACCAATGCACCACTGCCTGGGCAGGCGATGGAGCAGGTACGCAGTTATGGTCAGTTGCACGCCATGCCTGAGATGGCCGCACAGGAGGACGCGCCGCCCCTGGGTTATGCCCTGGCGCAACTCAAAGGTATTTATATTCTGGCGGAGAATGCCCAGGGCCTGGTGCTGGTGGATATGCACGCGGCGCACGAGCGCATCACCTACGAACGCCTGAAAACAGCCCGTGATGCCCAGGGGATACGCAGCCAGCCCCTGCTGGTACCGCAGTCGGTGGCGGTGAGCCAGCGCGAGGTGCAAGTGGCCGCGGCGCACACCGGGTTGTTTGCGCGATTGGGCCTGGCGGTGGATGTTGTGGGCGAGGAGGCACTGGCGATTCGCCAGATTCCCGTGAGCTTGCGCGATTCCAATGTAGAGCAGTTGCTGCGCGATGTGTTGGCGGACCTGATTGAGTTTGGCAGCTCCGAACGTATCGAAGCGCATATGGACGAGATACTCTCGACTATGGCTTGCCACGGTTCCGTGCGGGCCAATCGTCGACTGACCATTCCAGAGATGAATGCCCTGTTGCGCGACATGGAAGAAACCGAGCGTTCCGGACAGTGCAACCACGGTCGCCCCACCTGGACCCAAATGGGCCTGGATGAACTCGACAAGCTGTTCCTGCGCGGCCGTTGAGGTGGATAGGTCCATAGTTGGCCGCAAACCGACGTTGATCTGCCTGCTGGGCCCCACCGCTTCAGGCAAGACTGATCTGGCCATTGAGTTGGCGGAACAAAGCAACTGTGAGCTGATAAGTGTTGATTCCGCGCTGGTCTATCGCGGCCTGGATATTGGCAGCGCCAAGCCGGACTACCCCCATCACCTGGTTAATATCCGCGATCCTGCCCAGGTCTACTCCGCGGCTGACTTTGTGGCAGATGCCACGCGGCTGGCGGCGGATATCAGCGCCCGGGGTAAAACACCCCTCTTGGTGGGCGGCACCATGTTGTACTTCAAGGCTTTTTTGCAGGGCCTGGCAGAGATGCCTGCGGCAGACCCCGCTATCCGCCAGGCTATAGAGGCCCACGCCGCAGCACACGGCTGGGCGTCTGTGCACCAGCAGCTGGCGGAGGTTGATCCCCAGGCGGCGGCCCGTATCCACCCCAACCACTCGCAGCGCTTGAGTCGCGCGCTGGAAGTGTACCGCGCCAGTGGCGTTACCATGACGCAATTGCAGCAGACGCAGGCATGCCAGGGCGGTGCGGGTCTGCCCGCAGAGCACTACCATATTGTGCAGCTGGCGATAGCCCCGGCAGACCGCGCAGTGCTGCATCAGCGCATCGCTCGACGCTTCGAGCTGATGATGGCAGAGGGTTTTCTGCAAGAGGTACGCGGATTATGGCAGCGCGGGGATCTGCACTCGGACCTGCCGGCTATCCGCGCGGTCGGTTACCGGCAGTTGTGGCAGCACCTGGCCGGCGAGTGCACCCTGGATGAAGCAGTCGAAAAGGGTATAGCTGCCACCCGGCAGCTGGCCAAGCGACAACTGACCTGGTTACGCAAATGGCCTGACCTACGCTGGATCTGCACGGATTCTGCGGGGAACTTGTTGCCACAAGGCGTGTCAGAGGAGTGTGCGGGGCTAGTTGGTCAAAAGCCGGTCAAATTGGCCTTGAACTATCTAGAATCGTCCCCACTGTAGTATGGTGAACTTGCACTATACTGTATTGCAGCATTAGTACAGATGTATCCAAGACCCGCTATCCGCACTACAAGCCGGTGACATTTGGTGCTTGTTGAGTGATAAGAGGTTATTTTTGTTCATTTTTTTGGCTCGAGTTGGGCCTACTAGGAGTCAGTTATGTCAAAGGGGCACACGCTACAAGACCCTTACCTGAATATTCTGCGTAAAGAACGCGTACCCGTTTCTATTTATCTGGTGAACGGTATCAAGCTGCAGGGACAAATCGAATCATTTGATCAATTTGTTGTCTTGCTGAAGAACACCGTTAGTCAGATGGTCTACAAGCACGCGATTTCCACCGTTGTTCCCTCTCGCGTTGTGCGTTTGCCGTTGCAAAACCCACCTGAAGATGACGAAGACGCTGACAGCTAAAAAATCTATAGCGGTTGCCCTCGGGCGCCGGTTGCCGTCGGTTCATCTTGACCTGTCGAGGTAGTATTGTTTTTTGATCGTCCCGAGTCGGGGGAGCGCGCAGTGCTCGTCCACTTGAATCTAGCCAGTGAATCTGAGCGGGAAGACCCCCGCGAATTCGAGGAACTCGTGCTCTCTGCAGGGGGAGATCCGGTCGCCTATGTAATAGGCACGCGCGTTACTCCCCATCCGCGAACATTTGTGGGCAGTGGCAAGTTGGATGAGATAAAGGATGAGGTGGTGTTGCATGAAGCGGAAATCGTCATGTTCAATCACTCTCTGAGCCCCAGCCAGGAGCGTAACCTGGAGGCGGAGCTGGAATGCAGGGTGCTGGACCGCACCGGTCTGATTCTGGATATTTTTGCTCAGCGCGCACGTACCCATGAGGGTAAGTTGCAGGTTGAACTGGCACAATTGCAGCATATGAGTACTCGTCTGGTAAAGGGGTGGACTCACCTGGAACGGCAAAAGGGCGGCATCGGCTTGCGCGGCGGCCCGGGTGAGACCCAGCTGGAAAGCGATCGCCGCTTGTTACGCGTGCGTATCAAGTCTATTGCCGCCCGTCTGGAAAAAGTGCGCAAGCAGCGCGATCAGGGGCGCCGCTCCCGGCGTCGGGCTGAGATTCCCACCGTGTCTTTGGTGGGCTACACCAATGCCGGTAAATCTACGCTGTTCAATTGCCTTACCGACTCTACTGTCTATGTGGCTGATCAGTTGTTCGCCACGCTGGATCCAACGCTGCGCCGCCTGGAGTTGGAAAATGTAGGGCCGGTGGTACTGGCCGATACGGTCGGCTTTATCGCCCATTTGCCGCACAAACTGGTGGAGGCATTCAAGGCCACGCTGGAAGAGACGCTCACGGCGGATTTACTACTGCATGTAATTGATGCGGCCAGTGATGAGCGCGATGCAAATATTTACCAGGTGCAGGATGTCCTGGCGGAGATAGGCGCTCAAGATATCCCGCAACTACAGGTTTATAACAAGCTGGATCTGCTGGAGCAGAGCCCGCGTATAGACCGCAATGCCGATGGTATACCGGAGCGAGTCTGGCTCAGTGCGGCAACCGGTGCGGGCAGCGATCTGCTGCTGCAGGCAATTAGCGAACTGGTCGGCCAGGATATGGTGGCAGAAGAATTGCACCTGAACCCGGAGCAGGGTGGCCTGCGCGCCGCACTGTACCGTCTTGGTGCGGTAGAAACTGAAGATTACAGCGACGATGGTGTGGCGCACTTGCAGGTGCGTTTGCCGCGGGCAGACTGGAATAGACTAATGAAGAAGGGTCCTGAACCCCTCTTTTAAGCAAAAATTTGATAGACTTCCTCGACTTTAAAATTAGGAGTTAATTATGGCCTGGAACGAACCGGGAGGCGGCAACAACAAACCCAAGGATCCCTGGGGTGGTGGCGACCAAGGACCACCTGACCTGGATGAAGCCCTGAAAAAGTTGCAGGAAAAACTGGGTGGCCTGTTTGGCGGCGGTGGCGGGGGTTCTTCCTCCGGTGGCGGCTCTAAAGGCGTTTCTGGCGCTCTGCTGGGTGTTATTGCTGCGGCTGCCTTAATGGTGTGGGGCCTGATGGGCTTTTACCAGATAGACCAGCAAGAGCGCGGTGTAGTACTGCGTTTTGGCAAATACTACGAGACCGTGCAGCCGGGTTTGCAGTGGAACCCGCCGTTTATAGATGAGTTGAGCCGGGTCAATACTACCAAGGTGCGGGCCGCCAGCTTTCGCGAGATCATGTTGACCCAGGACGAGAATATCGTCGAGGTGAAGCTCTCCGTACAGTATGTGATCGATGACCCCAAAAAGTTTGTGTTGAAAGTACGCGATCCTGAGCGTTCGTTGCAGCATGCCTCCCAGAGTGCCCTGCGCCATGTGGTTGGTGGCGAGAGCATGGACAGTGTGCTGACCGAAGGGCGCGCCAAGATTGCGCTGGATGTGCAGAGTCGCTTGCAGGAATACATCAACCTGTATGAGACGGGCATCCTGATCAGCAAGGTTACGGTGGATGAATCCAAGCCACCAACACCAGTGCAGGCCGCGTTTGACGATGTGATCAAGGCCCGCGAGGACGAGGAGCGCGTGAAGAACGAGGCCCAGGCATACGCCAACGGCATCGTACCCGAGGCTCGCGGTGGCGCCCAGCGCCAGATCGAGGAAGCCAGCGCCTACAGGGAAGAGGTAATAGCCAATGCCCAGGGCCAGGCGGAGCGTTTTACCAAGCTGCTGGCCGAATACAACAAGGCGCCGGAAGTAACCCGGGAGCGTTTGTACCTGGATGCAGTGCAGGAGGTTTATACCAATACCAGTAAGGTACTGGTAGATGTCGAAGGGGGTAACAACATGATGTACCTGCCACTGGACAAGTTGACCAGGCAGGGCACAGGCAGTGCTGCCCGCGACGTCAAAATCAATAGCTCCAATATTCGTGAGCTGACTAACGCCGTCACCGAACAGCTGCGCCGCGACGCTGCTGCTGCCGGCAACCGCAGTGGAGGCCGATAATCATGTCCGGACGTAATGTAACATTGATTCTGATAGCTGCACTGGTGCTGTTTGTGGCCAGTAATTCGCTGTATGTCATCAAGGAAACCGAGCGCGGTGTGTTGCTGCAGTTTGGTGAGGTGGTTAATCCCAATATTCAGCCTGGTCTGCACGGCAAGATTCCTTTTGTGAATAATGTGCGCAAATTTGATGGCCGTATTCTGACTGTGGATTCACAGCCTGAGCGCTTCTTCACCCAGGAGAAGAAAGCACTGATCGTGGATTCCTACGCCAAGTTCAAGGTGTCGGACACGGCCAAGTTCTACACCGCGACCAACGGTGAAGAAGCTCGAGCCATGGCCCTGCTGGCCCAGCGTATCAACGACGGCCTGCGTAACGAGGTGGCCGTGCGTACCGTGCAGGAAGTGGTATCAGGCGAGCGCGATGAGTTGATGCAGGTACTGACTGATGCGTTGACCATCGTCGCCCAGGAAGAACTGGGTGTGGAAGTGGTAGACGTGCGGGTGAAGCAGATTGACCTGCCGCCGGATGTATCAGAGTCGGTATACCGCCGGATGAACGCGGAGCGCGAGAAAGAAGCGCGTGAGCACCGTTCTCAGGGTCAGGAGCTGGCAGAGGGTATCAGCGCTGCTGCCGACCGTGAAGTGACGGTGCTCAAGGCCAACGCCTATCGCGACTCAGAATTGATTCGCGGTGAGGGGGATGCCACAGCCACGTCCATCTATGCGGACGCCTTCAACCAGGACCCGGAGTTCTACTCGTTTACCCGTAGTTTGCGCGCCTATCAGGACTCGTTTCAGGGTAATGGCGACATTATGCTGGTGCAGCCCGACAGTGAGTTCTTTCGCTACCTGAAGGATTCCAGCGGCGGCAAGTAGTGCGCAAAAATCACAGGCGCTAACGACGCCGCCTGTGATAGTATCCTTCAACCGTGGGACTCGGCGTTTGTAAACAAGCGCAGAGCCCGCGGTTTTTTGTGCCTGTGGAACATGGCACGACGGTGCAAAGGGGATAACGTTGGATTTCTGGCAGGTACTTCCGGTCGCCGTCGCGCTGGTATTTATTATCGAAGGCATACTGCCTTTCATCAGTCCTAACCGCTGGCGCAATATGTTGGCGGCGGTAGATCAGATGGACGATCGTGTGATTCGCAACGTCGGTCTGGGCAGTATGGTGTTCGGGCTCGTTATTCTCTATTTAGTGCACTAGGGTCTGGTAAAGACATGACGACGGTTGACCGCTGGCAGCTCCCCGATGGGGTGGAAGAAGTCCTTCCCGCCCAGGCAGAATCTGTCGAGCGCTTACGTCGCCAGCTGCTGGATCTGTACCGCAGCTGGGGCTACCAATTGGTGATCCCGCCATTGATGGAGTTCACCGAATCCCTGCTGATTGGCCTGGGGCAGGATCTGGACCTGCTCACCTTTAAACTTACTGACCAGATCAGCGGGCGCACCATGGGTGTGCGCGCTGATATTACCCCCCAGGTGGCGCGCATTGACGCGCACAGTCTGGCGGAAGAGTGTATTACTCGCCTGTGTTACGCCGGCTCTACCTTGCACACCCGTCCTAAATCTCTGATGGCCACGCGCTCACCCATTCAGTTGGGGGCCGAGTTGTATGGCGACAATAGCCTGGCGGCCGATGTCGAAATAGTGCGCCTGATGTTGACCACCCTGGAAACAGCGGGACTGGCCAATATCACCCTGGACCTGGGTCACGTGGGTATTTACGAGGCGGTTCTGGCTGCGGCAAACTTGAGTGCAGACCAGGAAGTCACCGTATTTGACGCCCTGCAACGCAAGTCCATACCGGACCTGCAGATCGCCCTGGCGGATGTGGAGCCCGAGGCTACAGAGCTAATCATTGCCCTGGTGGGACTGCACGGTGACGAGGCCGTGCTGGCTGATGCCCGTGAGCTGTTCGCCGACCAGGCACCCGACGCTCTGGCGGCAGTGGACGAATTGCAGGAGGTGGCGGTGGATATCCGCCGCCAGCGCCCCGAGCTGGATATTTATTTCGATCTGGCGGAGCTGCGCGGTTACCATTATCACACTGGAATTGTGTTTGCCGCTTATGTACCCGGCCACGGACAAGCCCTGGCCAACGGTGGGCGCTACAATGATGTTGGCGCGGTATTTGGCCGCGCCAGGCCTGCGACTGGCTTCGCCAGTGATTTGAAGGCACTGATGACTCTACTGCCCGCCACGCCGCCTAACGCTGGCGCCATTAGTATGCCGGATGCCGACGACCCAGCACTGGAAGCCCAGGTAAACGCATTGCGGCTCGCCGGAGAGGTGGTGATTAACTGCCTTTCCAGCGACCCTGATCCACGCTGTGACCGCCAGCTTGTTGAACAAGACGGCGAGTGGCAGGTGCAATTGATTGCAAACCAGGGTCAGCTCTAAAATTGACCCTCTTAAGACGAGTTACAAACCGATGAGTAAGAACGTAGTAGTCCTGGGTACCCAATGGGGTGATGAGGGCAAGGGTAAGATTGTTGACCTGCTAACTGACCGGGCCAGTGCCGTGGTGCGCTTTCAGGGTGGCCACAACGCCGGTCACACCCTGGTGATAGACGGCGAGACAACCGTGCTGCACCTGATTCCCTCCGGTGTGCTGCGGGCCAATGTGCAGTGCTTGATTGGCAACGGAGTGGTGTTGTCTCCCGAGGCGCTGCTCAAGGAAATGGCCGAACTGGAAGCCAAAGGTGTGCCAGTGCGCGAGCGCCTGAAAATATCCCCTGCCTGCCCGTTGATCCTGCCCTACCACGTGGCCCTGGATCAGGCCCGCGAAGCCAAGCGCGGCCACGAGAAAATTGGCACCACCGGGCGCGGTATCGGTCCGGCCTACGAAGACAAAGTCGCCCGCCGAGGTGTGCGCCTGGGAGACCTGCAGGACGAGCAGCGCTTTGCGCGCCGCCTGAAAGAGGTGATGGAGTACCACAACTTTTCCCTGAAGAATTATTACCAGGTAGAGCCACTGGCATACGAAAAGGTACTGGCCGACACCATGGCCATGGCTAACGAGCTGTTGCCGATGATGGCAGACGTTACCGCCATGCTGCACGAGTGTCGCAACTCTGGCGCTAACATCATGTTTGAGGGCGCCCAGGGCTCGCTGCTGGATATAGACCATGGCACCTATCCGTATGTCACCAGTTCCAACACCACTGCCGGCGGCACCGCCACTGGCTCCGGTTTTGGTCCTTTATACCTGGATTACGTGCTGGGTATTACCAAGGCCTACACCACCCGTGTGGGTAGTGGTCCGTTCCCTACAGAATTGTTCGACGAAACCGGCGCACACCTGGCCGAAAAGGGACACGAGTTCGGCGCCACCACCGGCCGCGCAAGACGCTGCGGCTGGTTTGATGCCGTGGCCCTGCGTACCGCTGTGAATATAAATTCCATCAGCGGCATCTGTCTGACCAAACTCGATGTACTGGACGGCCTGGAAACTATTCAGATCTGCACTGGTTACACCTGCAAGGACGGCAAGCCCGTGCCAAATCCGGTGGATTCAGAAGATTACGACAAGCTGGTGCCGGTTTACGAGGACGTGCCCGGTTGGAGCGAATCCACCCTGGGCGCTAAAACCCTGGAAGAGCTGCCCCAGGCCGCGCGAGATTACATCAATAAGATCGAGGAAGTGGTGGGTGCACCGGTGGATATTATTTCCACCGGCCCGGATCGGGTAGAGACGATTGTTTTGCGGCATCC
>JBALVO010000205.1:0-3929 GCA_036961445.1 Halioglobus sp. | reverse complement strand
AGTTGGTGAGAGTTAAGGGATTTTTGAAACCGAACTTCGAGCTGGGGCCGAAACCCTATCGACTCAGTCGCAGAAGTAACGATACACCATGCACAGACTTGGCTTAGTATATTTGGCAGCTAGTTGCGCTTGATCGGGACATAAATGTAAAACCTTCCAGTGCCAGTTCTCCCGTCAAACTGATCATCGTAGTATTCGAAATCTTCACCATCTAGTTCAAATTCAGAATTAGGTAGCCAATCGCCGAAGATCACCTGCATTGTTTTAGGCAGTTCAGGCCCTATGCCCCCATCATATGTGAAAACAGCGAATTCGCGGGCGGGCAATTCTATACCGATCATTCCCTCCGGAATGTTATCCAAACTCGACGTTTCAATGGCAGCGAGATAGGTGAATTGGTCTGGGTCAAGGCTCTTTTCATCAAGCTGGCAGCAAATACCGTAAGTGGCTGTTCCGACTCGATCTGGAATCTCCGTTATCCTTGGTGAGAACTGGCCCCACAACTTGCCAATGTCGCCGGTAGCACCGGGGAGAAACTCTCCGCTACAGCCTACAACAAAAAAAGAATCACGTTTTTTGAAAGTAGGCTTCAATATCGTGGTTCTGGGCATATCACTCATAACTAGCTTCCGCTGAATAGGTAAATCCAATTTCTGTGCATTTCTCCGATACTTACTAGGTGTGAGTCTGTAGCGTTTACGGAATGCACGGGTGAACGCTTCGTTTGATCCGAAACCACATTCTATAGCGATATCGAGCATTGATAGGCGCTGCTCCTTTAGCAGCTCAACTGCACGTCCCAATCGGCGTTTTCGCACGTAATTCATTACGCTATCGCCAAACATAGCCCGAAAAAGTCGAGCAAAGTGGTAGGGCGAAAGGTGACTCGCCTCGGCAATTTCTGCCAGTGAGATGGGGTCAGGCAACCTGAGTTCAATCTCATCTAGCGACTTCTGTAACTGGAGGTGTAGTTTCTCGTTCACAGATGCAGTATACGCATGTCGCCTTTTGAGAACTTGATCGAACGTGCTGATCTTAGAAAACGGTCCATGGTGATCCCTTGAGCTGTTATTTTGCGCCCAATGCTATCAGCAAGCCCTAGCGGGGTACTGCCAATTTAACTTACCGAAATTGGTAGAATCGGTTCATGAACACATACAAACGCCACAGATTCCCACCTGATGTTATTTCCTATACCGTCTGGCTTTATTTTCGCTTCAATCTCAGTCATCGTGATATTGAGGACCTGCTCGCTGAACGAGGCATCACTGTGTCGAGAGAAGCGATCCGTCTCTGGTGCATCAAGTTCGGTGCCATTTATACCCGCCGGTTGAAACGAAAGCATCGAGGCTATGGCGATACTTTCTACATCGATGAAGTCTTTGTCAAAATCAACGGTAAGCAGCATTACCTCTGGCGAGCAGTTGACCAGGACGGCGAGGTTGTTGATGTGTATCTTCAGGCGAAGCGTGATGGGGCAGCAGCTAAGCGTTTCTTCAAGCGCCCCTCGCTTACCTTACATAATTTGTCCTCTGTGCTGGTTGCGGTATTGTGTTGGTGTCAAATCTGTCCACCGCCGAAATGCCCGATTAAACGAGCTAACTTCGGAGTACCCCAGCATAAATGCGGTGTCCAGGAGCGAGTATTGTCCCTCCTTGATATAGTTTTCCGCCAATTGGTGCCGGGTCGCTTCGATCAAGTCCTTAAACGCGAAACCGTTGTCTGCCAGGCGGCGTTGTAAGGTGCGAGCGCTCAGGTTTAAGCTTCTTGCTACATGGTCGATGCTCGGTGGGCCGCCGCATAGCAGTTGTGCTATCTCAGCTTGGACCTCAGCGACAAGTTCTTCCTGTTTTCCTTCTACAGTCAGGGTCTGCTTCAGTAGCCGATCCAGATCATGCTGCAAAATAGTAAACAGTCGCTGATCCGCACGGGGCCAGGCGGTTTCCAGGACTTTCGCCTCAAAAACGATGCTATTGGAGTCACAATTAAACGAAACCGGAGCGGCAATGATTTGCTGGTGTAAAGCCGTATCCGTTGGCTCAGAATACGTGAAATGGACTTCTCGTGGAGACCAATCACGACCGACACAGGCGCGAATACAAGATAGTCCTAATCCCATCAACCAGTCAGTACAGATGCGGTGCTTGGTGTAACGCCAGTCGGTAATATCCATTTTCCAAATGCAGAGGCTTTTTTTTATCTGGTAACTTATCTGCACATGAGTTTGACTCATGACCCCGTAGGCGCCTAACACCCTCATCGACTCTTCAAGATCTCTCGCATGGAGTATGGCATGACCCACAACACCATAATCGGCAAAGTCTGCCTTCAGATTTGCTTTCAAACCGATGTCAGGATCGCCGGTTTGGCGAACGGCCTCGTCCAGGAGCTCACAAAACTGGGACGTGGGGACGGGTGTGTCCAGATCGGATAGGAATTCATCGCGAATCCCCAGCTCTTCCAGCAATTGCGTTGTATTGACACCTGCATTAGACAGGCTTCGTAGGGCAAACGTCCAAGCGTAGAATGATTGTTCACTCATGTTTAATCATTATCTGAGCTGGAGCCATTGATTTTCTCTAGACTCTAACACCCTGTGCCAGTGGCGACAATATGTCGTGGTTTGGCAGTGCGCGATTTAACATTTCCCGCCAACTAGGCCTCGCACTGGCGTACGCTGTCGAGATTCATCCCTTTCAATTGTAGTTCAATAGAAAACATAGAAACCCCAGTAGAGCAGCCAGTAGTCCCCCGGCTTTTCTGGACTTAATTTTTTCCGGGACACAGAAGTCAACCCTACACTGTGGGGTCCTAAACATTCAAAGGAGAATTACCATGTCCAATAAAGACGCATCCGCACTCGACACGCCGATCCTGTTTGACGGTACGGCAAAACACGAGATATTTCCAAGGTTTAAGGACCAGTTTCCGACAGCTCTCATGACTCCCGCGAGTGAACCATTCCAGTTTGCAGAAGGGGAGGGTATGGAACTACCCGAGTCCTACCATTTCGACGGTCAAACACGCTCGATGGAATCGTTTTTCGTCGACACAGACACTTCCGCATTACTGGTGATCAAGGATGGCGCGGTCCGATTTGAGCGCTACGCTTTGACGGGTGGGCGCAATGTTCAATGGACTTCTTTTTCAGTGGCGAAGAGTTTCGTGTCTGCGTTGATTGGCATCGCGTTGCAGGAAGGCCACATCGCGGATATCGAAGATCCCATTAGCCGTTATGTGGCAGTGCCTGCCGGATCAGCCTATGACGGTGTGCGGATTAAGGACGTATTGCAAATGTCATCCGGCGCGACCTGGAGTGAAGATTACAGTGATCCCAATGCGGAAATACACCGAATGGCCGAGGCAATGGGCGAACAGGGCTCGCTGGATGATTTCGTCTGCAGCATGACACCTGACGTCGAACCGGGAAGCTTGTGTCGCTATAACTCGGGAGACACTCAGGTGCTTGGCATGCTGCTGGTTAAGGCAACCGGGCGCTCGATCACGGACTATATGCAGGAAAAAATCTACACCCCGCTGGGTATGGAATCAGCGGGATACTGGCTACAGGATTCCGTAGGTCTGGAGATGGCATTCGCCGGTATGATTCTCACAGCACGTGATTTCGCCAAGATTGGTGAATTGTTCCGAAACAAGGGTTTGTGGAACAACAATCAAATTGTACCCCAGTCGTGGGTCACCGCATCGGTTACTCCGGATGCACCACACCTTCTGCCAGGGAAGGTCGTGGTAGGCGGGCACATCCTACCGCTGGGGTATGGTTATCAGTGGTGGGTTCCGAAGGGAGATTGTGGTGAGTTTTGCGCCATTGGAGTTTACAACCAGTTTGTCTTTGTCGATCCCTCACGCGGCACTGTGATCGTCAAACTGTCGGCAAACCGTACATATGGCACTACAAATGAAGAGTC
>JBALVO010000204.1:0-4044 GCA_036961445.1 Halioglobus sp. | reverse complement strand
TTTGAATTTCATCATACCCAAAGCACTCGCGTTGCTCGCGGGGCAGGCTCTGCTTTCGTTTCAATCGGCGGGACCAGATGGTCTTCGATCCTGTGGATTGAATAGCTCATCACCTGATGGCGATGGGATTGATCACCATTTGCACTGCGCCTTCAAACTTTGGAATACCCAATACAAACAGGAACTCAGACACACCGTCGGCGATCAACTCAGCGGTCTGAATATTCTCGAGAATGTGCACGCCATGCTTCGCCAACAACACCCCATGCGAGGGAAACAATTGCTCCGGATCAGGGTTGGGAATCGCATCCAGCGCCCAGGTATCTGCCCCCACGGCCACCACACCCAGGCTTGCCAAATACTCGGCGCCCCCGATATCCAGACCGGGCTCACCGGCAAGAAACGCTGCAGGGTCTCTTGCTGCCATCGCCTGCCACCCTGTATGCAGGATCACCACATCTCCCTTACCGATGCTCACTCCCTGCGCCTTGGCGGCGCCGCGAATCTGAGCTTCGTCAAATGCAGTGCCGGCCGGCAGCATATCCTTGCCATCAAGAAACTTGAGCATATCCAACAGCACGCCACGTGACACGATAGGTGGTATTTCATGCGTTCCGTATTTCTTTGCTCCCCCCGGTGAGAACACGTCGGCTGCGGTTGCGCCATTGTAATAGCGATGGTCGATACCAAAATGTGCAAAGCCATCTATCTGCGTTCCTATGCCCAGCCACGTGGCCAGATAGTCGTCGTGAGAGGTACCCTTTGACTTGCCCAACGGTGGCATTATCTCGTCGCCGTGAGGATACATGATGAGGTTGAAACTACGGTGTCCGTACGCCGGTGTGTCGCGACCTGTAACCCCACCCAATTCATAGGTCTTTCCCCGGGTAACCAGACGGGCCGCTTTAACAACACCCTCGGCACTGAGGTTATTCAGCGCGCCAATCGTATCAGACGCCCCGTACTTGGAAGGATACCAGGATGCTTCCTGCGCTAAGGCCGCAGAACTGGCAAACACGATATAGAACACACTTGCCATAGAAACGCGCGCTAACGAACCCATCGATAACATTTATTCTCTCCAGTGACTTGAAACACACACCAAGCGTAGACCAAATTGACTACATTGAAAGCATACTTTACAAGGTCGAATGTTGACAATCGAAAAAAGGGTACTTGCAAGTTAAGTGCAGGAATCCTGCGAATCCAGTCCGCCACGCTCACGCTACTGCCCTGCTCCACTCACTGAACGCACTGACCCTGAGATTCCTGTAGTGCCCAGCCCGGATAAGATGCCTTACCAAATTGAACAGGTGGTAGATAGCAGTACGGGTAGTTACGAATCTTCGAGCTTATCCGACTGATTTGAACCTTAGCATTGCCCGCTCCCGGACCCTGGTCGCCTCGTGCGCTTGCTCTGTGCGGTTATTCTCATACTTTTAGTACTGTGAATCGCCTCAGCAAGCAACTCACGATGCGCTACACCATAGCCGCGGTGCTTTTGCGTCAATCGGCGGGTATAGGTGTTGATTCCCGACAATGCGGGGCAGGCCTTGTGCCCGTTGTAGCAAGTGTGACCAGTTAATTGGCAGTAACCCTGAATTAAATCGGGCAACACCTCAGGGATAGCGGCAGCAATGCGAGGGCCCGTCCCACCTCGAGCCACGTTGAGCTATTCCAGCTTTGACAGTTCGTCGTATTCTGCGTAGCTCAACCACATAGCGGAACATACTCTGCCCTTTGGGGTATCCAATTTGCGTAACGCCTTGAATAGACCGATATCCAACCCGGCCAGCGCAACACTATCTGTGATCCCTGCATGGCGCGGAGCAGCGGTGGTGGCTACACCACCGGATTCAATTTTCTGCATAGCGTGATTTTTATCTGCGTCCCATTGCATTTAGCCTTTCCTCCAATTCCTGAATTTGCCTGGTCGTGTGACATCCAGTCCAAAAGCCACTTCTATAAATAATAGACCTTCCAGGAGGAATTTTGATCAGGAGCGGGACAGGTAGTGTGACGCAGCTCACAGATTACCGATGTTTTGTCGTTATGCATGATGATTTTCGGTTTAGACCCACCGACTGATAGAGGTTCGTTACAATTGAACGCGATATAACCCCCTAACCTGTGGGCGGGGAATTTCTAATTCCCAAATTAATTCAGTCATATAGTTCGCGCACAGAAACCACCAACCAACCCGTCACTCTCGACGACCCGACGCGAATCCAATGACTCCAACCCCCTCCACCACATCACTCGCCGTCAGGTTGTCAGGTGCGTTGGGTACAACTGGGATTTCTACCCCGGGGTGCTCCGCCTTTTGCACCAGATTGAGCAATATATATCTGACCGTAAAAAGTTTTGGGTTTCTATAAACGTGCGACCATAATGCTGCTGATCCCAGGTGGCTGGAAATCATCTAAGATCATTGCCAAGGGTGCTGACAATTTCGGGGAGATCGGTGGCGGTTGTATGTGTTTATCTGCCGATTCTAATAATATCAGCACTCCAACTTGCCAGTTCCTCTCGAAGAAACCATAACAACACAGCAAGCATCGGTCCTACTAAATTTTCTCTATGGGCGATTGTCAGCTGGCTGCCCGTTTTAACTTTTTTTGATTTCCCTTAACCATTGCCAGGCGTATATTAGGCGATGTTGCTTGATCAACCTATCTTCAACTTTACTTTTATTGATTCGCGGATTCATATGGACTTTAAAGATTACTACAAGATCCTGGGTGTAGAGCCCGATGCGGATAATAAGGCGATTAAAACGGCCTATCGGAAACTTGCGCGAAAGTATCATCCGGATATGAATCCTGAGCCAGGTGCGGAAGATCAATTTAAAGAAGTGGCTGAGGCCTATGAAGCACTAAAGGATGCCGGGCGCCGGGCCGAATATGATGAGTTGCGAAGATACGGAAGCGCTGGCGGTAACGGCTTTGAGCCACCACCGGGTTGGCGCAGCAGCGGCTCGGGTGGCTCCGGGGCACAACATTTCGATGGCGATTTTTCCGATTTTTTTAGTTCGATATTTGGTGGTGATGGTGCAGATCCTCGTCAACAGCGTTCTGGTTTGCGCGGACAGGACGCTGAAATTGAAATGCCGGTTTTCCTGGAGGAGCTTCAATCAGAAACAGCCAAACTGGTTGAGTACCTGATTCCGGTTTATCACAATGGACAACGCCAGGAAGTGAAGAAAAGCCTGAAAGTGAAAATTCCGCTTGGAGTGCTGGACGGTGAGCGTATACGTCTTAAGGGACAGGGTGGCTCCGGGCGTGGCGATGGTCCCAACGGTGACCTGTATTTGCATATTCGTTTGGTGCCACATCCCCTGTTTGATGTCGAAGGGCACAACCTGCTGGTGACTGTGCCGCTGGCGCCCTGGGAGGCAGCATTGGGGACCAAGGTTACGGTGCCGACCCTTTCGGGTAAAATTAACTTGACGATTGGTCCAAACAGCCAGTCTGGCCAAAAACTCCGTATCAAGGGTAAGGGCCTGGCATCAAAGACCGGTATCGGCGACCTGTATGCGGTTTTAAAAGTGGTGATGCCGCCAGCGGCCAACGCTGAAGTGAAAGCCCTGTGGCAATCATTGTCAGAGCAAGCCAGCTTTGATCCCAGAGCACAGTGGAGTAACTCACTATGAGCGACCTGTTAGTAGAGATCAGTTGCTATGAACTCCTCGAATATCCAGACTTTACAGAGCAAGTTATTATGGAGATTGTCGAGTATGGTATCGCCAAACCGCTCAAGGGTAAGGACGTGGCCGAATGGGTGTTTGATACCAACAGCGGGCGCTGGTTACAGAAGGCCGTCCGCCTTTATTGCGACCTTGATATTGACTGGATTGCTGTCGCTATGATTATTGATTTGTTACAGCAAAACGAAGCGCTGGAAAAACAAAACCAGCGCTATGAGCAGCAGTTACGCCGGTTTATTGAATGATCATAAGGGTATCGGCAGGTTAACTTTTTTGGACTGTCGTAATCTGACCTTGATTCTCAAGCAAACACCCTGCTCCATTCTGTGAACGCGCTG
>JBALVO010000203.1:0-4049 GCA_036961445.1 Halioglobus sp. | reverse complement strand
TCGGATTGGCTATGAAAAAACATACTGTGCTATTTCTCTGCGGCAGCCTGGCAATTGGCAACCATCTCTACGCATCCGATGAAAAGGCTTACTCCCGGTGGGTAGTTGAAGCAACGAACACCCGGGTTTATTGGGGCGACACACACCTACACACCTCATTTTCAGCTGACGCCTGGATGATAGGTAATACGCTTGGGCCAGAGCAGGCCTATCGCTTCGCCAAGGGACAAGAAATCACTACAAGCAGTGGCCAGAGAGCTCGCTTAATACGCCCTCTGGACTTTCTCGTAGTGTCGGATCACGCCGAGAACCTTGGCCTTGCCCCCATGATCGCCGAATCCAATCCTGAGTTGCTAAAGACCCAAAATGGCAAGCGACTGCATGACCTGGTCAAGGACGGCAAAGGGCACGATGCATTCATGGTCTGGGTAACCGAAGGGCTTTCCAAGAATAAGGACCTCATCGACAACGCTGCAATGGGTCAGACTATCTGGGAGCGATCACTCGATATATCGGAGCGACACAACCAACCGGAACAGTTCACCGCTCTACTTGGATTCGAGTGGACTTCAATCAATACCCCGGAAGTACCCAGTAATCTACACCGGGTTGTTATTTTTCGCGATGACGCCACAAAGGCTAAGCAGGTACTACCTTTCACAGCATATGATTCTTATGATCCAGAAGACCTATGGGACTATATGGAAGCTTATGAGAAAACTACGGGGGCCGGACCTTAGCCATTCCACACAACGGCAACCTGTCGAATGGCATCATGTTTGCGACAGAGCGTCTGAACGGCAAACCGATCGATAAAGAGTACGCAGCACGTCGAATAGCGTGGGAACCGCTCTACGAAATCACGCAGATCAAGGGCGACGGAGAGGCACACCCCTTCTTGTCACCCAATGACGAATTTGCCGATTACGGCACCTGGGACAAAGGGGACATCGCGGGTTTCAAGCCCAAGACAAACGATATGCTTCCTTACGAGTACGGACGCAGCGCTCTGCAAGTGGGCCTGGAACTCGAATCCACGCTAGGAGTAAACCCCTACAAGTTCGGTTTCATTGGCAGCACAGACTCCCATACCTCCATGGCCTCTACCAGAGAGGACAACTACTGGGGTAAAACCCCTCGCGGTGAAGCAGCGGCTGATCGCTACAAGCACAAGATACTTGGCACCACGCCCGAACTAACCACCTACGAGTCTGACACCATTGCCTCCGGCCTGGCAGCAGTGTGGGCGAGCAACAATACCCGCGAAGACCTTTTTGACGCAATGCAAAGCAAAGAAACCTACGCAACGACCGGCACCCGGATTACGGTGAGATTTTTTGGCGGTTGGGCCTACACTTCTGACGATGTTTATCAGAGCAATATGGCAGACATCGGTTATGCAAAGGGAACAGCGATGGGTGGGGACTTGCCAGCCACGCAGCCAGATGACACGGCACCCACGTTCATGGTTGCTGCGATGAAGGACCCGAACGCTGGAAACCTGGATCGCATACAGGTCATCAAAGGCTGGATAAACGCCAAAGGTGAGCGGCACGAGCGAATATATGACGTAGCTGTTTCAGACGATCGGAAAATTGATAATGATGGCCGCTGTAGAATGCCGGTGGGCGATACCGTCGACGTTGCCAACGCCTCCTACCGTAATACGATTGGCGCTACCGAGCTCAAAACTGTGTGGTCCGATCCGGACTTCGACCCAGAGCTTTCGGCAGTCTATTACGCGAGGGTGCTGGAGATACCCACGCCCACATGGCAGGCGCACGACGAGAAATTCTACGGAATCACAATGCCAGAAGGTGTACCACGCAAAGGTCAAGAACGAGCTTATACATCGCCAATCTGGTACCAAAAATAGGAGGTCGGCCCTGGTTCGGCGTTCGGTTTTGAAAACTTGCTACGCTTCTTCCACTTACTGAAAAACGGTTTTGGCAAATTAACTTCTCCGGATTGCAGCAAGCTAGTTTCTACCGTTACGCCGCTGTCCTACTCCACTCATTGAATGCACTGATCCTGAGATCCCTATAATGCCGGGCCCTCACTAGGTGCCTACCGAGATTGAATAGATTCTGTACAGCAGCAGGTATTCATCATCGATTCTATCAATTTCAGAGAGTTTACTTGGCGATACCTCTGTTCAAGCTACCAGTGGCTGCTTGAAGCAGTAATTTGCCAGGGGCAGGTCAAAACGGTTTCGTAGATTCTGTTATGCTAATACCCAATTGAACAGTCACAATGATCACTAAAAACAGAGCCATACTTTGGGAAAAATAATGCGCAATCCAGAGTCGCCCAAAAGGTATTATTCAAGCAGATGAAAGATCAGTGTTCAGTTTATGTCATTGCCTTGGTAGCAATCACCCTACTTTTGACCCCTTGTCATAAATCATTCGCTTACTCCCCGCAGAACCCGCTCGCGCCAGCTGATACCAGTAGCCCCCGTTCGACACTCTTCGGCTTCATCGATATTGTGAACAGTAGCAACACCCAACTAAAAATGGTGGTTAGCGCATATAAAGACTCATCTCGGCTGTATTTTTCAAAGGAAGAAATACAGGAGATAGACCGCGTCTATCAAAAAATAGAACTAGCCCGAAGAACTCTGAATTTCAGTGAGTTGCCGGCCGCTCTCGCGGTAACGGAGCCTTTATTCAGGTATCGAATTTTCCAGCTCAAGGAGGTTCTCGACCGCCTTGAATTGCCGCCCAAAGAGTCCGTACCCGATGCCGCGGCAATGTCAACCCGGGAATTCAAACGCTGGACGCTACCGGGGACAGAAATTACCATCGAGCGAGTTGAACAAGGTTCACAAGCGGGAGAATACCTGTTCTCGCCCGAAACGGTGGAAAGGCTGCCTGAGTTTTATGATCGGATTAAACACCTTCCGTATCAGAGTAATGAAACCGCGGGCTGGTACGAAAGATACAGATACGGCGGCGCTGGCTTGCGCGCCGTCATCCCCCTCAAGTGGATGAACTCCATGCCCGGCTGGGCGAAAGTACCCGTGATGGCGCAACCTGTTTGGCGCTGGATCGGTGTTGTCATAGTCGCGATAATGGCAACGGGATTGTTCTTGGCTGTTCGGCAGGCAGGGCGCACCTGGGAGCGGCGTGAGAAGAACTCCCTGCTTCGCCCACTTTGGTCACGACTGGCACAGGTGATATCTCTACTGCTGCTGATACCACTCGTCATCTACATACTGACCGTTAATCTTAGATTCAGTGGTTTTTTCCTCGAGTTCTCCACCCTGTTTTTGTGGGCGATCTTCACTCTGGCCCTGACCTGGTCAGCATGGCTGACCTGCTCCGTGTTAGCGGAGACCATTGTAGCCTCACAGAAATTGATCCCGGGAAGTATTGACAGTCAGTTGATCCGGTTAGCGCTTCGACTGGTCGCTACCATTCTGTCAGTCACCGTTCTGGTGGTCGGTGCCCAACAGCTCGGAATCCCAGCTTATTCGGTAATAGCGGGGCTCGGTGTCGGCGGTATAGCTTTTGCTCTGGCGGCCAAGGATAGTCTTGCCAACCTGCTTGGGTCGCTGCTCATCATGTTTGAAAAACCCTTTCGCATAGGCCACTGGGTGAAAGTAGGCGATACTGAAGGCATCGTTGAAAATATCGGGTTTCGCAGTACGCGTATACGCTCTTTTCATGATTCACTTGTGGCAATCCCCAGCGACCAACTCGTCAACTCGGCCGTTGATAATATGTCCATGCGTCATCGGCAGGTGCAGGAGACAGTATTTAAGATAGCCTACTCTACAACCCGCAATGAAATCGAAAACCTTATCACCTGCATAGAGTGTGTAATCAGGCAAGCGCCAACAGTCCACGATGATGAGTCTTTCGTCAGGATTGACCACTACAGTGAAGGTAGCTTTCATCTACTGATCCATTGCTCTCTGGACATATCCGATTACCAAAAAGAGAAAATGATGTGGCACGATATGTTGATGCAGTTTTTAAAAGTTATTGAAGCCAATAAAATTGAACTGGTGGGCTAAATCCCAATAGCCCCTTGCCTGACCAATT
>JBALVO010000202.1:0-4169 GCA_036961445.1 Halioglobus sp. | reverse complement strand
TTTCGCCCGGTCCATGACAGGCCTCACAACCGACATCCAGCTCTGCAAAAGTCGTGTTAAACGAGCGACTCACGGCGTCATAGTTTTTCTTAACATCGGTGCTATGACACTCGGCACAGCGGGTGTTCCAATTCTGGTAAGGGCCCGTCCAGTGCAGTGGATCCTTATGGTCGATCACCTCCTGCGGGTACAGGTGATACCAGCGCTGCCCGCCTTCTGTTTGCGGGCGAGCGTCCCAGGCCACACTCATCGCCTGCAGCCGACCACGGGACAGCGGCAACAAATACTGCTGTAACGGGTAAACACCAAAGACATAACTCACCTGAAAATCGGTTAGTTTCCCGTCCTCGCCATCGGTGCGCACCATAAACTTGTCGCCGTCGCGAAAAAAACGCGTGGTGATGCGGTTGTAGGTAAAACTGGCATCATTGAAATCGCCGAGCACAGTAGCGGGCGTGGGTAACTGCATAGCCAGGTCATGATGAGAGCCCTGCCAATTCGCATGCTCCTGAGCGTGGCAATTTTTACAGCTATCGGACCCGGTAAAAGCGTGGCTGGCGGCAGCACAACCAAACAGCGCGACCATCAGGAATCTTATGAACAGCAAACTGGAAAACCTTTTAATTCAGCGAGGGCACACATTACCCTATCTACACACGATTCCCAAACATCTGGCGCCAGTTTGAGTGAGATGCCAGCTTCAGTCTGCATCCAAATAAGTTGTTTTATCCGCGTCGCAAACCTAAGCTGCTTGGCACAGCGCTGACATTGGGTACTAACAATACAGCTTGCCACCAACACTAACTACGATACAGGTACAGCATATGGAAAACGTCGATGTTTTTTGGTCCTTTAGAAGTCCCTATTCCTACCTGGCCACGCCAGAGATGCTGGAGTTGAAAGAAAAATACGCCGTAGAGCTGAGTCTTCGAGTCGTTTTTCCTATTGCAGTGCGCAGTCCTGACGTCCTGTTCAGCGACGACAATAAACACCGCGTGAAATACATTTTGCTGGACTGGGAACGCCGGGCAGAAATGATGGGGCTGCCACACAAGTGGCCCTCACCAGACCCGATTGTTATGGATCTGGCAACCATGAAGATCTCAGAAGATCAGCCCTATATTTACCGACTTAGTTATCTTGGGGTAGAGGCCCAGCGCCGGGGTCGCGGTATTGAATTTGCAGCTGCAGTCTCTCACATGATCTTTGGCGGCACTGCCAACTGGAATGAGGGGGACCATCTGGCCAAGGCAACGGCACACGCAGGCCTCGACCTGGATTCGATGGAGAGCGCAATTGTCCACTCAGATCATCAGGCCGAAATAGAAAACAACCAGCAGCTGCTGGAACAGGCAGGTCATTGGGGTGTTCCTACACTGGAGTTTGCGGGTGAGCCATTTTTTGGCCAGGACCGCATTGCAACCCTGCGCTGGAGACTGGATCAACTGGGTCTGCGCAAGTAGTTTTATCGGCCTAGAAAACCAACCCTGCAGTGACTATTTTTTTAACTGCGCCAAGTGCTTGTTGAGTATGTCCGCCCAGCGGTGCACTACCCGATCAAAATCTGCAGTATTGGTCACCCGGTTCGAGATCTGCGCAAGGCCTCCATTGTCGGCGGCTTCAGGGTCGATAATCCGGGCGATGATCGCATTCGTCTTACCGTCATAAAGCTCCAGGTAGAGCGTCATGCTTCCCGCCGAGGCGACAAAGGTCTGACTCATACCCGCAGTCATAATGTCTGGCGCGTTGATATCCAGGTTGATAATGGCAGGGCGCAGGATGAGTACTCCATCACCACCAGCCGTCACCATCTCGTGCCCCCCTTCGGTGGACAGCACCTTGGTGAACTCTTTGCCGAATTCCTTGGCCACGCGATCACTGATTTCCTTTATATCACGGGAGTGCACCTGCATATCAAGAGGCTCGCTTTGATTGTGATCACGCTGCCAGTTTTTGCGAAAGGCAACGTAGGCATCAAGCAATTTGATCTTGTCGTATTGACTCAGGTCCGCTCCGGGGGACATATACACCGCGCGTAACTTAGTGTCGGGCATCAGATGCAGACCGTCATGACTTACCGCTGGGAGCTCGTCCTTAGCCACTGCGAATGTTGCAGCGGTGATAAACATCAAGGAAACAATCAGTTGCTTTAGCATAATTATTTTTCTCCAGAAATTAGCAAACTCTTGCGGGAATTGTAGTAGAACCTGGGGTGCTCTGCCATATATGCAAAAAATTCAGGCCTGCGCTCTCGTCCTTCCGCCCAGTGGGCCCAGCGCAGCGTTGCCTCGGCGCTGCATGCAGCTTATCATTGTCACTATGCGCCCCTCTACACTTCTATTGATGTTCCTAAGCTGTGAACTCTGGCAAGCGCCGCTGCATGCGCAGCCCATGAATACCCCCCCTACTGAAACTTCAAAGACAGTGATTACAAAAGCACCCCCTGTTCCCCTTATTTTGCGCGATGCCCCAGCGGAGATTGAACAGCACGGAGTAGGCCTGCAGAACGCGGCAGAGCTGGATGCAGTTATTCACCGCATGCACCAGCTGTTGCGTGACCTAGCCCAATCGCACCTAAGTCCGAATGCCAAGCAAGCGGCGTTGGATGAGTTAATCCGCGACAACAACTATATGCTGCGGCAACATAAAAGCTGGTTGGATTGGCAGCAACCACAGACGGTCGACAGCGCATCATTGTTATTGGAACAAATGGTATTTGAGATAGCTGCCGGTGTTGCGCCAACGCAGCAGAGCAGGAGTCAGGTGTTACAAAATGCCCCGGCGCACCTTGAACTCGATCCAAAATCGTCGCCGGCGCCAGAACAATACAATCCCCCTTTACTGGACCCGGCAGCACGGCGGGAAGACAAAAGTAAAGACCACCAGAAAACCGGCTCGCAAGAACGCATTGCTGACACCAGCGTCCAACCGGAAAAAGAGGCCGTAATCACAGCAACACCGGTGCGCCCAGCGACTCTGGAGCAAAGCGACGATAACTCCGAAAAACCTAAGGTAGCTATACTGGCCGACGATAAGGCAACTTCAGACCTGCACGACGATAATACCGTTTTGCGCGACGTACGGGGCAAGAACGGCGACCTGGTGTTGTTCGGCAAACTGCACCTGTGGCTTGGCGGTGCAGGCCAGTATGATGGCTACGCGGGTGACGGTTTGTTTACCCTGACGGAAGATGGCGATTCCGCTTCGGAGACCTATGTGCGTCGCGCTGATGGTGTCTTACGCGCCTCCTTCTTCGACAACGCGGAAGTCAAAATACAGTATGATTTCGATGCCAATATCTATCGCAACGTATACTGGCGCTGGCTTTCCAAATCATCGTCCCAATCAGTAACAGTGGGCAATCAAAAAGAACCCATCGGCAAGGATTATCTGATGGGCAATAAATTCACTACCGCCATGGAGACCTCGGCGCCCTCCTCCGCCTTCGGTTCCTTCCGCAGTATGGGAGTCCGATATAATAGCTGGTCAACACTGGAGTCCAAGGATAATCCTTTGCCATTGCGTTTCTGGGGCGACAGCCGCACCTATGTGACCAGCAGTATCGGCGTGTTCGGGCAGGACCTGGAAAACAGCAACGATACCGATTGGGCCGTCACCGGCCGTATTTCAGCTGGAGGCAACAAGACGGAAACCCAAGGCTTTCACCTGGGCGCCTCCGCCAGTTACCGCCATGGCGAATATGATCGTATAGCGCCCCGCCCCGGTATACAGGATGCAAACAGGATTCCACTCGCCCAGCCGGCAGCCGATACACAGGCGCTAATTGCCTTGGAGGGCTCATACGTACGCGGCTCACTGCACAGCCAGATCGAGTTTTACGCCAGTGATTACAGTGGCGGGACCTTGGACTCACAAGGCTGGGGAACTTATGGGCAAGTCGGTTGGCTGTTCAACGGCAAACGTCGCCCCTACGAACCGCGCTGGGGTCAGTGGGCGCCCATCAATGCCAGCAACGGACATGTATTCGAAGTATTCAGTCGGCTCAGCGTCACTCACGGCAACGATGATGTAAATAGCTCCAACAATCTGGCGCTGCTGACATTGGGCGGCAACTGGTATTATCAACGCTTTCGAGTGAGCGCAAACCTCATCCTGGCAGACAGCGACCGGAATGTGTACGCCCAAAACGATGGGCACGCGCTCGCAAT
>JBALVO010000015.1:30482-48382 GCA_036961445.1 Halioglobus sp. | reverse complement strand
GCCCAGATTTAGCGATAAGAAATCAGGCTCTCGCCATTTTGTGCACCCAGCACCTGCAAGAAGGAGCGATCATTGAAGTAAGACAGGGACACCTTGCTACTGCTGTAAAACAACTGGCTCACGGAGCAATTAAATATGGGCTCATAGAACTGATAGGTTTGCGCCCCGCTAAGCCCCAGAACCTGCGCCACAATAGTAGCGATGGTACCACCAGAGGTAAAAACTCCCACGGTCTTACCGCCACCCTGAGTCTGCATGACTTCGCGCAACGCGTCACGCGCGCCGCCAGAGTAGTCAGCCCAGCTTTGGATACGCTCATCATTACATTGGGGTGATACCCAATAGTTGAATACCGCATCGATCACCTTTTGGTAATCCTTGCTGGAACTGAGTCCTCCCGCGACCAGCGCCTGTAGCGCCGGATTGGTTTTGATCAACTCGGGCACCAGGTATTTCACCTGCTCATCATTCTGAATCTCATTGAAACGGGCATCGATATGATGAGCAACGGCCTCTGGCTGGCTGGCGATAGCCAACTGCGCCGTTGCCCGCTGTCGCAAAAGACTGCCGCTATAAACAGCGTCAAAGTGAATTTTGTTATCGCGCAGGTACTCGCCTGTCACCTGTGCCTGACGACAACCCAACTCGGAGAGCTTATCGTAATCTGCAGCACCAAAGGACGCCTGACCATGTCGGATGAGATAAATCGTGGCCATCAGGCGGACTCCGCAATCGCTGGCATATCACGCTCGAAACGTAACTTGCGGCGATAGGGAAAGAAATCTTCAACATAGCCACTGCGAATCTGTTGCTGCAGATCCTGCCAGAATGATGCCTCGTACAACTCACTATGCATGCCGTCGAATACTTTACGGGCCCGCTGGTTGCCCGAGAAAAACAGCCGAAATTCTTCCGGGAATATATCGTTGGGCCTTACCGTATACCAGGGCTTGCTCGCCATCTCCTCGTCCTCCGTGCGGGGCTCAGGTATCTTGCGAAAGTTACAGTCGACTAATGGCACGATCTCGTCATAATCATAAAACACCACACGTCCGTGCCGGGTTACGCCAAAATTCTTCAGCAGCATATCGCCTGGGAATATATTGGCTGCGGCCAATTGCTTGATCGCGTTGCCATATTCTTCCATCACATCCACGACTTGTTCGTCAGTGGCATCTTGCAGGTACAGGTTCAAGGGTGTCATGCGACGTTCGACGTAAACATGCTTGATTACCAGTGCTTTTCCATGCTCTTCAATAACCGAGGGCGCCACAGTCCTCAGTTCATCCATCAGTTCATCGGAAAACCGCTCTCTGGCAAAGGCCAGATTGGTAAACTCCTGGGTATCAGCCATACGACCCACCCTGTCCCAACGCTTCACCAAATTGTACTTGCCCTTCACCTGCTCGCGAGTCATATCCTTGGGTGGCGTAAACTTATCCTTGATGATCTTGAACACAAAATCGTAGGAAGGCATGGTAAAAACGCTCATCACCATACCCTTGATTCCCGGCGCAATCATAAATTGGTCGGTGGTATTTTGCATATGACGATAAGCGCAACGGTGATAGTAGGTCTTACCATGCTTGTTGTAGCCCATGGCACTGTATATTTCAGAAATGGGTTTGGCTGGCATCAACTGCTGCAGGAACAATACGTACTGGGACGGAATACTGGCATCCACTAAAAAATAGGATCGGGTGAAACTGAAAACCACACTGACTTTATCTGAACCAAACAGCACCGTGTCCACATAAACCTGTCCCCGCTCATTATGCAGGATAGGCAGAACAAAAGGCATTGAAGCGGAGCCAGCAACAATACGACCGACAACATAAGCGCCTTTGTTACGGTAAAAATGGTGCTTCAAAACCTGTAATTTTACGTCACCGCGCGACAGGTCAAAGCGAGGTGCCAGATGATTTTCCACCACTGACATAATGTTGGTGATGTCTCTGGACATATCTTCGTAGGGGAGACTGAAGGCGTAATCTTCCAGCAAGTTTGTCAGCAGGGACTCAACCGAGCCATCGAGCGGGTAGGTTTTGTAAACTTTGCTGACATCAACCGGTGGCATATCGCCGTGAGGCGAGAACACAAACGCGTATTCATTGCGGATTTTGCGGTGCTTGAATACTGCGCAGTACACGGAGTTAAAAAAGGTCTCTGCAATTTCGAAATTGTCATGCCCGTCGATCAACCCCGAATAGACATCCCTGGCCTCCCGCCAAAATTCAAAGTCGTGTAACTGATCACCGGCGATCAGCTCTACATACTCATATATTTTAGTCGTCTTGGCTTTGTAGAGATCTATACGTTGGGCGGATGCCTGCTGCAACCCCTGCCAGTCGGCATTTTCAAAACGCGTTTTTGCCGCCAGCGTAATATTCTGGAAATCAGCGAAGTAAGACTCAAAGCCATTCAGTATTGTGCGCGCAAAGCGCTCTCGCCTCTCCACAGAAACTACCCGCTATTTCTTTGCCTATTCACTTATTGCTCAGGGTGACCAAAGCGCTTGCGCAGTTTGCGCATACCACCCAACCAACGATCGTAATCGGCCGTCTTTCGCTGCCTGTACTGTTCCACTTCCTTGTGTGGAAGAATCAGAAATTCCTCACTGGCCAGGCCCTGCACCACTTCCTCAGCCACTTGCTGGGGTGTCAGTACGCCATCAACCCCGGCTGTACCACCATCGCTGGCTCCGGCATCGCCGATCATCCGGGTCGCAACGGCCTGAGGGCAAAGCACAGACACCTTAATACCGTCATCTCCGTGAGTAATCGCCAGGGATTCAGCAAAGCCAATAGCCGCATGCTTGGTCGTGGAGTAGGCCGCATCACCGATCTGGTTTAACAAGCCCGCCGCTGAGGCAGTATTTAGTAGATAGCCTTCACCACGCGCCAACATCCCGGGTAGACAGGCCCTGGCTGCATAGACGTGGGACATCACATGAACGTCCCACATTGCCTGCCAGGTTGCATTAGATGCTGACGTGGCCCACCAGGGTTCGCCATCCAGAGCGATAATGCCGGCATTACTACAAAACAGATCCACGGCACCGTAGCGCGATATAACATCATCAACCATATCCTTGATCTGCGCTTCATCACGCACATCAACACCATAGGCGTCACCATCGATCGTGGCCGCCACCGCCTGGGCATTTTCCTGTTCCAGGTCAGCCACCACTACCTTGCGCGCACCCTCATTATGAAAGCGTTCACACAGAGCCTTGCCAATGCCGTTGGCACCACCAGTGACAATGACAACTTTATCAGCGACCTGCATTACAGCATTTCCTTGGCGAACAGCTCCAGGATTGCCGGGTCGTGCACGCTCAGCAACATTGAACCCACCTCACCGCGCTTACCTGCTTCCTTCCAGGGAGCGAGGCGTTCCCTGATTCTGTCGTGAGAGCCAATCAGAGCGACCTCGTCCAACAACTCTTTGGGAACCTGGGCTTCCGCCTCTGCCTTTTGGCCGGAAAGGTACAGATCCTGAATTCGATCAGCAGCATCACCATAACCAAGACGGGTCGTGTATTCGTGGTAGAAGTTTTTACCCTTGGCGCCCATACCACCGATATACAGCGCTATCCACGGGCGCAGGGAATCATAAGCCGCATCAAGATCATCATTCGCAGCGACCATAACAAACGGTGCCACCTCGAAATCCGCCAGGCTCTTGCCGTTGCCCGCCTTGGCAAAGCCTGCCTCGATATGCTCGCCTATAATTTCGTACTTGTTGGGATCCATCCATACAGGAAAGACACCATCAGCAACTTCACCAGCACAACGTAAACCAGCCGGCGTAATGGACGCGGTATAAATAGGGACATCAGGACATGCTTGTAAAATAGACTTCAAGGGCTTGCCCAAACCAGTAGTGCCCTCGCTCTTATTGGGCATCTGGTACACTTTGCCATCGAACTCAACCGGACCTTCGCGCTGCATTATCTTGCGCATGATCTGTATATATTCCTTGGTGCGAGTCACTGGCTTGCCATAGGGGACACCGTGCCAACCCTCGACAACCTGCGGACCAGAAGCTCCCAGACCAGCAATAAATCGCCCACCCGACAACTGATGCAAAGACATCGCTGTCATGGCACACATAGCAGGACTGCGCGCCGGCATCTGCATGATCGCAGTACCCACACGAATCTTTTCAGTCTGCGCCAGAACCCAACTGGCGGAGGTCACAGCATCGTTACCGTACGCCTCCGCGGTCCATACTGAATCGAAACCCATGGATTCAGCCTGTTTGATCAGATCTATGGGAATGTGAATTTGCTTGCCTGAGTAGCCCAGCAGAAAGCCCAATTTCATTATAATTCTCCGGTTGCGGCCTAGCGACGCTGGCCCGTTCTGTGTTGACGCACTAGTTATAGCGTGAGGCGATGAATTTTGCCTGATGATGATCGCCATTACCAAAGGTTGTGTTAATCATCATCAATCGTTTGGCGTAATGACCGATATCCAGCTCATCGGTGATACCCATACCGCCGTGCAACTGGATGGCTTCGCCGAATACCTGTTTGCCGGCGCGATCTACCATCACCTTTAGCGCGTGAATCGCCGTGGCAGCATCCTCCTGCTCATCGGTTATGGCGCACACTGCGCGGTAGAGCAGTGATTTGGTTTGCTCATGAGCCATAAAGGTTTCCACCATGCGATGTTGCAAGGCCTGGAAACTACCAATAGCTACGCCAAACTGTTCACGGGTCTTGGTGTATTCTACGGTCTTGGCGTTGAGCAATTCCATAATGCCGACCGCTTCTGCGGCTATGGCCAGGGTAGCATCCATCGCTATCGCGTCTATTAACGCATAGCCCTCATGTAACTCACCGACCAGATCGGCAGCGCTCACCTGCACATCAGTAAACGTCAGGTTGGCGACCAACTGCCCGTCCATCATACGATAGCTGAGTTTATCTACCCCGCTGGCGTTGGTTGGCAACAGGAACAGACTGATGCCGTGTTCGTCGCTCTGCTCGCCGCTGGTGCGGGCCGAAAGGATGACATGATCGGCATTGGCGCCGTTAAGTATGACGACCTTTTCGCCATTCAACCGATAGTTACTGCCATCAGCAGTTGCCGTAGTCTTCACATCCGACAGCTCGAAACGGCTCTGTCGCTCCAGGTAGGCGAAAGCGCCCAGACAGCTGCCGTCGATAATCTTTGGGATATAGGCCGCTTGCTGCTCAGCGCTGCCGCCTTTTTGCAGTAAGCCGCCAAACATCAATACTGTCGCCAGGTAGGGCTCAAGCACCAGACCCTTACCCAGTTGCTCCATCATCAACATGATATCTACCGCACCGCCACCGAAGCCACCGTGCTCTTCAGAAAATGGGATAGACAACCAGCCCAGCTGCGCAAAGGTCTGCCAATCTTCTTTGCTCATACCCTCATCGGAAGCGGCAATACGCCGACGTTTATCAAAATCGTAATCGTCCTGAATAAAACGTGCCACGCTGTCCCGCAGCATCACTTGCTCTTCTGTAAAATCAAAATTCATCTAATACCTCTCTATTCGCTTTATTTGCCGCGGGGTTACAGACCGAGAACGGCCTTGGCAATGATATTTTTCTGCACTTCGTTCGAGCCACCGTAAATGGTGGCCGCCCGACCATACATATAGGACTGGCGCGCTTTGCTACCAAAGTCATGACCTACCTGCTCAGTACTAAAGTCGCCGGGCAACAAGCCCTGGTAATAGGCTGCTACATCCATCGACAATTCCTGTATGGCCTGCTGCAGTTCAGTGCCTTTGATCTTCAGCAATGAGGACTCTGCGCCCGGCGCGCCGCCGGTTGCTACGGAGGCCAGTACACGCAGTTCGGTAAACTCCAGGGCCATCAGGTCAATTTCAATATCTGAGATCCGCTTTTGAAACAACGGATCAGACAACAGAGCCTTGCCGCCATTGACTTCACGCGCGGCATATTCGCCAATTTGCCGCAGCCCCCTTTGCGAGTCAGCCACGCCGGCTATAGACGTACGCTCGTGCGCCAACAGGGCCTTGGCATACGTCCAGCCCTTGTCCTGCTCTCCGATGAGATTGGCCACTGGCACCCGCACATCGTTAAATTCAACCTCGTTCAGGCTGTGATGACTGTCTATCGATTCGATCGGGTTAACCTTGATGCCCGGCGAGGCCATATCAATCAACAAAAAGCTGATCCCTTCCTGTTTCTTACCGTCGCTATTGGTGCGCACCAGACAGAAAATCCAATCGGAGTACTGTGCATAGCTGGTCCAGATCTTGGCGCCATTTATCACATACTCGTCTCCATCGAGCACCGCTTTGGTTTTCAAGGACGCCAGGTCTGAGCCTGAACCGGGCTCGGAATAGCCCTGGCACCACCAGTCGTCGCTGGCCAAAATGGCAGGTAGAAAACGCGCTTTCTGCTCTTCGGTGCCAAAGGTATAGATCACCGGACCCACCATCTTCAGACCAAAGGGGATAACATCGCGAATACCCGCTGCAGCCCGCTCGGTCTCATAAATAAAGCTCTGGGTGGCATTCCAACCCGTGCCGCCACATTCCACCGGCCACCCTGGGGCTATCCAGCCCTGGGCATGCAAGCGCTTCTGCCACTCGATAACGGCCTGTTTAAAGATCACGGGATCCCGCGACTCCAACCGCTCGCGCAGTTCGTTGTCGAATGCCTGGGCAAAGAATCCACGAACCTCGTCACGGAAGGCAATATCCTCCGGTGCAAATGATGTATCCACAGTGTTACCTCTTTTTCACGTCTGTGTACTACCAGGCACTCGCCTGGAGACTGTTAACAAGCACTCAATACAGGTTAATTTGACCTTTGAGTATGTTTTTCATTTTCGGGGCATGTACCTTAGCGATTCCGGCGCTACAAAACAAGGATTTGGGGGTACAGAAATATTGACTGCACAGGACAGTCTCCTGGGCCAAAACCTAGCTATTTATCTGACTTTCAAGGTGTTTTATATTGTGTCGTATTCGCATCGCTGTATCCCCACCCGGCTCTGTCAAAGGCAGAGCTTCTTTGAGCAACTCAACTGCGCCTGTAAAATCCCGACCTTTGACTGCCAGGTTCGCGAGATTGATACACAAACTGAGCGTTATGTAGCCGGCGTTATAAAGGACTCGATAGATTGCACTAGATTCATCAAACTGACCCAGGCGGTAGTTAGCTTCAGCCTGACTCTCCCGATTTTGATTCACGTTATAGCCTAATTCCACGGCCCTCTCAAAATACAGATTAGCCTTGGCATAATCTTGTGCGTGGTGCATATGCACAGAAGCCGCGCTGGCATAGAGTCTTCCATCGGGATGAATTTCCAATTCCCGTTCAAGGAGACGTAGGTAATTTATTTGTCGGTCTCTCTTGGGCTTTGTCGGATCACTATCCATATGATGATGAATGGGAGTATCCAGGATGGCGAAACTTAAAGCTTCAAGTGACGGATCAATGACCTCATGTACTCGACCGTGATAGCGAATCCCCGAATTAGCACGAAAAAGTCGCGCTATAGGGTTACATCTGTACCCTGCATAACCGCCGCTATAATATGACGCCTGTCTAACAGGTTGCCAATCTTTGGTCAGCGGGTCATCGTTGTAATTGTACTGAATAAAGAAAAAAGCATCCTTTGATGTATCGACAATTAGTTCTCTAATGGCTTGCAGATCTTGCTCAGCAACAAGTTCATCGGCATCAAGAACAAGAATCCAATCGCGGGTCGCTCTATCAAGGGCATAGTTTCTGGCGGCAGAGAAATCATCAATCCATGCAAAGTCATAGATCTTGTCGGTGAATTGCGCAGCAATGGCCTTGGTCTCATCTGTCGACCCGGTGTCCACCAGTATAATTTCATCTACATAGTCTTTTACCGCAGTGAGGCAGCGCGCCAGAAAATAGGCCTCATTTTTTACGATCATGCATAGAGACAGTCCAGGCTGCAGCGCGGACGGAGGATTGATCGTATTATCTGGCATCACAGGACATCGTGATTAATATAACAGGCTGTACAATTTCCGCTGGTATTCCACGGCGAGTGGGTCGCCCTTGCCCAGGCTGGCAATCGTATCTAACAGCAATCGCTTGGTGGCACCATCACCGTGATCAAGCTCCTTGCGCAATATAATAATGAAATGCTCCATGGCGTCCTTGAACTGCCCGGCATCGGTATATTGCACTCCCAGTTGGTAGCGTACATCCAGATCATCCGGGGAGGCCGCCAGTTGTTGTTCCAGCGCCTCGATCTCGGGAGATTTAGCGGCCTCCCGCTTGATCTCCAACTGGGCACGCAACTGCTCATAAGCGGCATCCTGATCGGCCATACGGATGCCGTCGAGTACTGCTTCGGCCTCATCCAGGCGCAAACTTTCTATCAGGGCATGCACATACGTCACCGTAATCTCGTAAACACGTCCGGAGTCTTCCCAGGCCTGGCGCAGCGGCGACAATGCCTGGGAAAACTCGCCCTTGTCCATCGCTTCCTGGGCCAATAACAGCAGACCATCCCAGGGCTTGGGCAGGTATTTTTCCAGCATAGCGCGCACCTGCGCCTCAGCCTGAGCGCCGGTAAAACCGTCGACCGGCTGACCGTTTTGGATCACCATAACCGTTGGCAGGCTGCGTACACCAAATTGCTGGGAGATCATTTGCTGCTCGTCGGCGTTAACCTTGGCCAGCAGAAAAGCGCCCTGGTACTCGTTGGCTATGCGCTCCAGCAGCGGCATCAATACTTTGCAAGGCTCACACCAATCCGCCCAGAAATCGACTACCACAGGCCGATTATGGGATTCCTCAATCAGCAGCTGAGCCGCATTGGTCTCATCGATATTAACGATAAAATCACTCACAGCACTCTCTCCATTTACGCCACTAGCTCCACTCACCAACCAGTCCTATTTAAGGCCCAGTACATCCTGCATATCGTATAAACCAGGGTTTTGCGACCCCACCCATGCCGCCGCACGTACGGCGCCGCGCGCAAAAGACATCCGACTGGAGGCTTTGTGGGTAATCTCCACGCGCTCACCTTCTGCCGCAAAGGTAACGGTATGATCGCCAACAATATCGCCAGCGCGCACAGTGGCAAAGCCAATAGTTTCGCGCTCGCGTGCGCCCGTCTGTCCCTCGCGGCCATATACAGCAACCTGCTGCAGGTCACGACCCAGGGCATTGGCCACAACCTCGCCCATACTGAGTGCGGTGCCTGACGGGGCGTCGATTTTATGGCGATGATGCGCCTCGTACACCTCGATATCTACGTCATCGCCCAGTACCCGGGCAGCCATATCCAGCAACTGAAAGCACAGGTTGACGCCAGTGCTGAAATTGGTGGCTTTACACACTGCGATAGTGCCTGCGCAACGCTCAATCTCGACCTGCTGCTGCGTGGTAAACCCGGTGGTACCAATCACTATGGCAACACCGTGTTGCGCACAGAGCTCTAAATTAGCCATGGTTGCAGCCGGCACCGTGAAATCAATGAGCACATCAATATCATCAATCACATCCTGGAGGGAGCCCACCACGGGAACGCCGTTGCGACCCTGGCCGGCCAGTTCACCAGAATCAGCACCCAGCAAACTACTCTCCGGGCGCTCGATCGCAGCAGCTAGCGTGAGCTTGCCTGGTCCGGCCAGGCCAACAGCCTCGATCAGAATGCGCCCCATACGACCTGCGGCGCCGGTGATGCCAATTCTTGTGGTCATATTTTCATATCATCGAAAAAGTGTTTCACCCCTTCAAAAAAGCTGGATTGCCGTGGAGATTGGGATTTACCACCCTCACCCAGACTTTCCTGAAACTTCTCCAGCAGCGCTTTTTGCTCCTTGTTCAGCTTAACCGGCGTTTCCAACACAGCCCGACACAATAAGTCGCCAACACTGCCGCCACGCACCGGTTTCACTCCCTTGCCGCGCAGGCGAAACAATTTGCCGGTCTGCGTCTCAGGCGGAATTTTCAATTTCACTCGACCGTCCAATGTCGGCACTTCCAGCTCCCCACCCAGCGCAGCATCCACAAAGGTGATCGGCACCTCACAATACAAGTTCTTGCCGTCGCGTTCAAAAATGGCATGTTGCTTGACTGACATCTGCACAAACAGGTCCCCTGATGGACCGCCATCCGGGCCTGCCTCACCTTCACCAGACAAACGAATGCGGTCACCGGTATCAACGCCAGGTGGCACTTTCACCGACAAGGTTTTGGTTTTTTCTACCCGGCCCTGACCATGGCAGGACCCGCAGGGATCTGTAATAGACTTGCCGCGTCCGCGACAGGTAGGACAGGTCTGTTGCACCTGAAAGAAACCCTGTTGCATGCGCACCTGGCCCGCACCACCGCAGGTGCCGCAGGTTACCGGTGAACTGCCTTTTTTGGCACCCGAACCATCGCAGGTTTCACAGGCGCTCAGGCTGGGAACGCGAATCTCTACCGTCGCACCCTTGACCGCATCTTCCAGAGAGATATCAAGGGTATAGCGCAGGTCAGAGCCTCGCTGGGGGCCGCCACGACCACGGCCGCCGCCTCCGCCGCCACCAAAAATATCGCCAAATACGTCGCCAAAGATATCGCTGAAGTTACCACCCCCCATGCCGCCACCCATATTGGGGTCGACACCGGCATGGCCGTACTGATCGTAGGCCGCACGTTTTTCGCTATCCATCAGGACATCGTAGGCCTCGGTAGCCTCCTTGAATTTCTCGTCGGCATCCGGATCATCCGGATTACGATCCGGGTGATACTTCATCGCTACCCGTCGATAGGCCTTCTTAACGTCTTTTTCGTCGGTATTCTTGTCAACACCAAGAATTTCATAATAATCGCGTTTTGACATAATCCCTTGCGGCCGTCCATGGGGAGGCCATCCTCCCGTTCATTCTGAAACGACTACGCGGGCACTGATGTCCCGCGTAGTCTTGATCACAAAAACGCAGCGCACTGTGAAGTGCGCTGCGTTAGCTAGGTGCGCTAACTAATCACGCCTCCTTTTTTTCGTCTTTCACTTCCTCAAACTCAGCATCGACCGCATCGTCGCTCTGGCCTTCACCTTGCTCAGCACCAGCAGCCTCACCTTCGGCGGCAGCCGCCTGGGCGGCATACATCTTTTGTGCTACCGGGCCGGTTGTTTCGGTCAACTTGGTAGCAGCCGCATCGATAGCGTCCTTATCGTCAGCCTTAAGTGCTTCCTCTGCCTCAGTGATAGCTGCCTCAATGGCCGCCTTCTCTTCATCAGTGGCGTTTTCACCCGCTTCTTCGATCGTTTTCTTCGCCGCGTGAACCAAGCCGTCGCAAGTATTGCGCGAGGTAATCAGTTCTTCGAACTTGGCATCTGCTTCGGCATTCGCCTCGGCATCGGCCACCATCTGCTCGATATCTTCGTCGGTCAGGCCACCAGAGGCAGTAATACGAATGGACTGCTCTTTGTTGGTTGCCTTGTCCTTGGCAGACACATGCAAAATGCCATTGGCGTCCAGGTCAAAGGTGACCTCAATCTGGGGCATACCACGCGGTGAGGGAGGAATGTCTGCCAGATCGAAACGACCCAGTGACTTGTTTCCGGTTGCTTGCTTACGCTCACCCTGTACCACGTGAATAGTCACGGCACTTTGATTGTCTTCCGCTGTCGAGAAAATCTGCGACTTCTTGGTAGGAATCGTAGTGTTCTTCTCGATCAGTGCTGTTGCCACTCCACCCATGGTCTCAATGCCAAGAGTCAGCGGAGTCACGTCCAGCAGCAGTACATCTTTCACGTCACCCGCCAACACCGCACCCTGGATAGAGGCACCCATAGCGACCGCTTCGTCCGGATTGACATCCTTGCGTGGCTCTTGACCGAAGTAGTCTGCCACTACCTTTTGTACCATAGGCATACGTGTCTGGCCGCCGACCAGGATGACATCGTTAATCTCACTGGGGCTCAGGCCAGCGTCCTTCAGAGCCTGTTTCACCGGCGCCATGGAACGTGTTACCAGATCCTCGACCAGCGATTCCAGCTTGGAACGCGACAGCTTGACCACCAGGTGTTTGGGTCCAGAGGCGTCAGCCGTAATATAAGGCAGGTTCACCTCGGTCTGCTGCGAACTGGACAATTCGATCTTGGCTTTCTCAGCCGCTTCCTTGAGTCGCTGCAGAGCCAGCGGATCGTTATGCAGGTCGATACCGCTCTCTTTTTTGAACTCCTGCGCGAGGTATTCAATCAGGCGCATGTCAAAGTCTTCGCCACCCAGGAAGGTGTCGCCATTGGTAGACAGCACTTCAAACTGATGCTCACCATCGACTTCGGCAATCTCAATAATTGAGATATCAAAAGTACCACCACCCAGGTCATAGACAGCCACGGTATGGTCGCCCTTGGCTTTATCCATACCATAGGCCAACGCTGCTGCTGTTGGCTCGTTGATGATGCGCTTAACATCCAGACCCGCAATCTTGCCAGCATCCTTGGTAGCCTGGCGCTGGGAATCGTTAAAGTACGCGGGTACGGTAATAACCGCTTCTGTTACCGGCTCGCCCAGGAATTCCTCGGCCGTCTTTTTCATTTTGCGCAGTATTTCGGCAGACACCTGAGGCGGTGCCATTTTTTCACCCCGGGCCTCAACCCAGGCGTCGCCATTGTCGGCTGCAGTGATGGTGTAAGGGACCATCTTAATGTCCTTTTGCACCACGTCGTCCTTGAACTTGCGCCCAATCAGACGTTTTACCGCATATACGGTGTTCATTGGATTGGTAACCGCCTGGCGCTTGGCGCTCTGGCCTACCAGAATCTCGCCCTCTTCGGTGTAACCGACAATAGAGGGAGTTGTGCGATCACCTTCTGCATTCTCAATTACCCGTGGCTTGCCGCCTTCCAGCACTGATACGCAGGAGTTGGTGGTTCCCAGGTCAATTCCTATAATCTTGCCCATTGCTTCTCTCCAGTTTGGTTCAGCGGGCCTTACCCGCCACTTTTTTACGTTGTTCTATATATTGGCGCCATTCGTCGAATTTCAAGCCCTAAAACTCAGATTTCATGTCAGTAACACCCCTAGCCAGCGGCTTTACTGACCATAACCATGGCCGGACGCACCAGACGTCCATTGAGGGTGTAGCCCTTTTGCATCACGGCAATAACCGTATTGGGCTCCACCTCGTTATTCTCCACCATGGTCATGGCCTGGTGCAGCTGCGGATCAAAGGGCTCGCCCTGCGGGTCCAGTGCCTCGATATTGAATTTCTTCAGCGCGTCATGAAAACTCTTGAGGGTTAACTGCACGCCCTCCGCGATGGGTTTTACGATCTCCTCATCCCCGGTCGTGGCCTCCAGAGCACGCTCCAGGTTATCCGCCACAGGCAACAATTCACTACAAAAACGCTCGAGGGCGAATTTTCGGGCCTTTTCTATATCCTGTTCAGCTCTGCGCTTCACATTCTGGGCATCGGCCTGGGCCCGCATCGCTATATCCTTGGCCGCGGCCACTTCTTCATGTAGCTGCGCTATTGTCTCTTCGAGTGTGAGCTCAGGGTTCTCCACCACGGCGCATTCCACGTCAGCATCGGCTGCTGTCGTTGCTGCATCTTCCACCCGGGTCTCTCCCGGCTGCTCTGTATCGGTCTGCTTCTGGTCTTGCTCTGACACGCTAGCACTCCATTTGTCGCTTGTGTTGGTCAATAAACCTGCTAGCAGCACTATTGCGCCGCGAATTGCAGTGTCGTCTGTGGAGCAAATATGGGGCCGCTGCCAGCTATTTCAAGGTTTGATCAAGCAGAATTTGGATAACACTGAAAACCGCGCCAGGACTGGCGCGCAAGGCAGCTGCCAGCGTCAGCCGATAAGCGCGGAACTGAGCATTCTGGCGGTGACATCAACAATCGGGATAACCCGCTCATAGGCCATGCGTGTGGGGCCGATCACCCCCAAGACACCCAGGGTTCTGGAGCCGTCGTGATAAGGCGCGGTGATAACACTGTAATCGCCAAAAATCTCGTAGCCGGCCTCCTCGCCAATAAATATCTGCACACCTTCAGCCCGGCTGCAGCGCTCCAGCAAATGCAACAGATCCTTTTTTTGCTCAAACGAATCAAACAACTCGCGCAATTTGAGCATTTCTTCGGCTGTCGCGTTACCCAACAAACGCGATTCACCCGCCATCACATACTCCTCTTCGGTGTGCTCCTGACCCAGGGCCTTACTGGCCAGGTCCAGTGACGCCTGCAGGTAATTATCGATCTGACTGCGGGCATCCTGCATTTCATCAAGGATACGTTGCTGCACCAGATGCAGCGGATGCCCGGCAAACCGCTGGTTAATCATGGTGGCGGCGTCACGCAACTGCGCCTCGGTAAACGGTCGACGGGTGTGAATGATCCGATTCTGCACCTCGCGCTCATTGACCACCAGGATAACCAGCACCCGGTCACCAGACAGCGGTAAAAATTCCACCTGCCGCAGCTCGTTGGCCTCCTGTCGTGGCACGGTAACCAACCCGGCCTGGGCGGTGATAGTGGACAACAGGGAAGAGGCTGCCTGCACCAGCTCGACGGAGGACTTGTCCGGGTTCAGTTCTGCTCGCAGCGTCGCCATGGCCGTGTCCTCCAGGGGCCTGACCTGCAACATGGAATCCACGAACATCCGATAGCCCAAAGCAGTTGGCACCCGCCCGGCGGAGGTGTGCGGGGACTGAAGATACCCCTGCTCCTCCAGATCAGACATCACGTTGCGAATAGTGGCGGCGCTAACCGGCAGGCCGGCCTCCCGCGCCAGGGTACTGGAGCCCACTGGATGACCATCGCGTATATGGCACTCCACCAGCGTCTTCAACAAGACCCTGGCGCGCTCTGAAATTTGCCCTGATGCCATATCTACCAGCCAATTGTTTCTACCCCCTGTTTTTATCACAGCAGGTGACATTTACAAAGCCACACAAGAAACATATTCACTGACCCACAGAAATGTTTATGCCACAGGTCATCTGAGGTATAACTAACGAAACCTTGAGATGGCGCAAAATGCTCACCCACATATCTATCAGTAACTACACCATCGTCTCCAGCCTGGAGATGGAGTTTTCCCGCGGCATGACAGTCATCACTGGCGAAACAGGTGCCGGCAAGTCCATCATGTTGGATGCACTGGGTTTATGCCTGGGTGATCGGGCAGATCCCAAAGCCGTCAGGCACGGCCACGAACGCGCCGAAATAATAGCCAGCTTCGACATCAGCAGCATCCCCCAGGCGGTGGCCTGGCTGCAGAGCCGGGATCTGTATAAAGGCGACGAGTGCCTGCTGCGACGGGTGATCACTACCGAAGGTCGCAGCCGTGCCTATATCAACGGCAGCACGTCCACCCTGCAGGACTGTGCCGAGCTAGGCGAGATGCTAATCGATATTCACAGCCAGCATGCCCATCAATCACTGCTGCGCAAACCAGTACAGCGGCATTTATTGGATGCTTATGCCGGCCACTTGCCGCTGGCCCGACAACTGGAACAAACTGCCTCTGACTGGCTGCGCTGTCGCCGTGAACTGGAACTGCTAACCGGCGCCAGGGATGAACAGACCGCTCGCGGCCAACTCCTCGCCTATCAGGTACAGGAGCTTGATGAACTGGATCTGCAAGCCGGGGAATTGGCCAAGCTGGAAACTGAACAGAAACTGCTGGTTAATGCCGAAGACATCCTGCTCGGCGCTCACGCTGCCCTGGAGTTATGTGACAACCAGGAGAGCGGCACCCGCCAGGCCCTGCAATTGATTGCCGGAGACGCCCATATCACTCCGGCGGCGCAAAATGCCCGCGAACTGCTCGACTCCGCAGCTATACAGTTGAACGAGGCTCACGGAGAAATACAACGGTACATTGACAGCGTGGAGATCGATCCCGAGCGGCTAACCGAGGTACAACGGCGACTGGAAAGCATCTATGACGTGGCGCGTAAGCACCGTGTGCTGCCCGAAGAAATTGCCGCGTTGCATCAGGGCTTGAAGCAGGAATTGCAGAGCCTTGCTGATGGTGGCCAGCGCATTGAGCAACTGGCAAAGGAGATGTCCGCCCTGGGTGATGGCTACCAGGAAGCCGCGAGCAAATTGGCAAAGCAGCGCCGTAGCGCCGCTAAAAAATTGGTCAAGAACGCCTCCAAGATCCTCGCCACACTGGCCATGGGCCAGTGCGAACTGGAACTCGCCCTCACTGCCCGGGAATCCACGGACCCACACCCCCATGGTAGTGAAGACCTGGAGTTTCTGATCAGCACCAACCCTGGCACGCCCACGCAAGCGCTGGGAAAAATTGCCTCCGGTGGTGAACTGTCGCGCATTAGCCTGGCTATTCAGGTGGTTACCGCCAGCACCGGCACGGTGTCCAGCATGGTATTTGATGAGGTCGATGTAGGCATCGGCGGCGCCGTGGCAGAGGTCGTCGGCAAGCTATTGCGCACCCTGTCAGACGGGGCCCAGGTCTTGTGCGTAACCCATTTACCGCAAGTGGCGGCCCAGGGCCACCAGCACCTGCAGGTGGCCAAGACCAGCGATCAAAAATCGGTGGAGACCAGCCTGAACAAGCTACGCGAAGAAGATAAAGTGCAGGAAATCGCGCGGATGCTCGGTGGCGTGAAAATTACCGAACAGACCCTGGCTCACGCTCGAGAAATGCTGGCAAGCTAACCTTCCTTCTTGCGCACGTACAATACCAGCGAGTGGTCCACCAGCTCGTAGCCATGACTCTCGGCGATTTCCCGTTGACGCTGCTCGATGACCGTGTCGGTAAACTCCACCACCTCGCCTGAGGCCACACAAACCATATGGTCATGGTGTTCGCCCTTGGCCAACTCGAAGACTGAATGACCTGTTTCGAAATGATGGCGCGTCACCAACCCGGCACTCTCAAACTGGGTGAGCACCCGGTACACCGTGGCCAACCCCACATCCTCTCCGGAGTTTCGTAACGCAAGATAAACATCCTCGGCACTCAGATGCTGAGATCCCAGTTCGGATGATTCAAGGATTTGCAGGATTTTTACGCGTGGCAGGGTTACTTTCAAACCTGCTTTACGAAGTTCCTGATTTTGTTCAGCCATGGTACGGGGGGTTCTCTGTGCACACGAGTAGATGTATGATGCCACCCCATTAACCGAAGTGGAAGTTTTACCCCATGCGGATCCTGTTGATCTCACTGGCAATCACCTGTCTGAGCGCCTGCAGCTTTGTTGGCTTTCCCGGCGTCTACAAGATTAACGTCGAGCAGGGCAATATTGTCACCCAGGAAATGGCCGACCAACTCAAGCCAGGAATGAGCCGCCGTCAGGTGCGCTTCATTATGGGCACTCCGTTGATTGAGGACACCTTCAACCAGGATCGCTGGGATTATCCCTACGTGCAGCGCAACGGTAACACCGTGCTGAATGAGGCCAGTATGACGATTACTTTTGAGGGCGACTCACTGGTGAACGTCACGGGTGATATTCTGCCTCCAGCCTGGAGCGACCTGAATACCACGGCACCCCAGAACGACTCTGCGCCGGAGAATGGGGGGGATGAAGCACAGACTTCTGACCAACAAGCCCCCGCAGCGCAACAACCAGACGCCGAAGACCCTGCCAGCTAACTACCCTTAGCCTGCCCCCGGCGCTCCTTGGCGCGCGCCGCTCTGGCTTTACGCACCTCTTTGGGATCGGCGATCAACGGACGGTAAATCTCCACGCGGTCGCTTTCATGCAACACCTGCTGGGGCGACGCGACTTTGCCAAAAACGCCGAATTTGGCGTTGTCCAAATCGATACCATCGAATGTATCTGCAAGCCCTGACTTCTGCGCAGCCTCCAGTACCGTGGCGCCCGCCGCCAACTCCACTGCAATAATGGCTTGCTTGTGTGGCAAAGCATAGGCCACTTCTACCTTGATAGTGCTGTCTTCGCTCATAATCTCCACC
>JBALVO010000015.1:25130-30382 GCA_036961445.1 Halioglobus sp. | reverse complement strand
CGATAGAGCTCCAGTCGCAGAATCTCCGGCCGCATATTCCACCCCACCAGCAAGGTTGTAAACAATGCGACCAGAGGTAATAGCAAACCCGCGGTAATGTGGTCCAAAAAAGCAAACAGCCGGCCATCAGCCAGCCACCCCACACCATCACTGGGCGCCATCGAGTTAGCCACTGCCAGACTCAATAGCCACACCACAGTACCTACCAGCAACACGGCAGTGAAGCGTCGGATACGCAACTGTTGCATGAGAGTGGTCACAATTGGCTCCATTATAGCCACCGCCGAGCCGAGGGCGGCCAGGACCACCAACAGAAAGAATACCGTACCAAATACCTCCCCCTGCATAAGATTGCCAAAGGCGTAGGGCAGACTGACAAACATCAGTCCGGGGCCCATTGCCGGCGCCATATTGTTAGCAAACACGATGGGGAAGATGGCCAGCCCTGTCAGTAGCGCAATCATGGTGTCAAACACAGCCACGGCCATCACCGAGCGACCGATTGGAATGCGCTCAGGCGCGTAAGCCCCATAACAGATACCGGTGCCCACTCCCACGCCAAGGGTATAAAAGGCATGCCCCAGAGCCACCAATGCCCCCTCAGGTGAGAAATCCATGAGCTTCACCGAGAAAAGAAAATCGCGAGCAGCGCCGATATCCCCGTTATCGAAGCCAAATTTGATCAACACAGCCAGCATCGCCACCAGGGTCGGCACTGCCAGCCACACCATAATACCAAGGCCACGGCGCACACCCAGACTCACAATGACCACCGTCAGTAACAGAAATAAACTCTGCCAGTAGACCTGCTGCTGTGGGTCAGCCAGCAAACCATCAAACTGCTGCCCCACCACGGCAGCACTGGCAGCGGAGAACACGCCGGCCTGCATATAGCGCGCATAGGCCATCCCCCAGCCCGCAACCACGATATAGTAAGAAAGAATCAACAGGCCGGTAATGCAAGCCAGCACGCCCAACAACATCCACTTGCGCGACAGCAGTGATCGATCACTGGCCCAGCGGATGGCTGCGACCGGGCTGGCCCGGCCATGGCTACCTATAACCACCTCGGCCACCATCACCGGCACGGCAATCAAAAACAGGCAAAGTACATAGGTCACCACGAAGGGCGCGCCACCGTACTCTCCGGTTAAATAGGAGAAGCGCCACAGATTACCCAGTCCGACCGCCGACGCTGACATGGCCAGCACAAAGGTGGTGCGACTGCGCCACCCACCCAGGGCATTGAACCTGACAGTACTCAAGGGTAGCAACAACAAATTATCATGGCTTTAGAGTGCCGCAGGCCACCACAGGTGAAAAGGGAAAGATTCACGTTTCACCCACCAGCCTTGTCCGTATAATGCGCGCCATGGCCAAGAAGAAATCCAAGAAGCCCAGCAATGTTATCGCCCAGAACAGACGGGCGGGCTTTGACTATCAACTACTCGAGAGCTTCGAGGCAGGAGTGGTTCTGTCTGGCTGGGAAGTAAAGAGCCTGCGCATGGGTAAAGCGGATCTGGCAGACTCCTATGTGTTGATGAAAAACGGCGAGGCCTTTTTGCTGGGGGCGATGATCGTACCCCTGGATACCGTGTCTACCCATTTCGTCACTGACCCCACACGCACGCGCAAATTGCTATTGCACCAGAAAGAGCTGGCGAAAATACTGGCGGCCACGGCGCAAAAGGGCCAGACCTGTGTCTGTACCCAGCTTTACTGGAAGGGGCATTTGGTCAAAGCCCGCATCTCCCTGGCCGCGGGCAAAAAGTCCCACGATAAGCGCGACACCGAAAAAGACCGTGACTGGGTTCGACAAAAACAACGTGTTGTAAGAGAAAACGTCAAACAATAACGCCTTCGCTTCTTAGACGAGGCGACCTTATAAGTACTCGGTCTAAACCCCGGGTTGCGTTCTGGTGCAATAGATACCATATTTAATACTGTGAGCACGCTAAAGCCATCTAACCGCCCCTAGCGGGTGTAGCTAGGCTAAAGCGCTACTCACAATTGGTATACGGTTTAATACCGCAATACTTTCCCATCTAGGGAAGTGCCGTGGCAGGGGCAAGGCATTACGCAACCCCCTCCCTAATGGCTACATGCCAACAGGCCGCAAGCGATTGACGTTTTAATCAGTCGGGTGCGGCTTTTTTATGGCTGTCTTGCGTGACCAGACAGGCTGCGGCCAACAGCTGTTACCACTTGTAGCCCAACTTCAGCCGATAGGTCTGGTCCAGATCGTCGACGTCCTCAACGGCGCCCCCATCGTATTCATACCTGGCCTCTGCAGCGAGCTTAAAACCAAGGATGAGCGGAAAACCAATACCCACCGTGGTATTCACAACAACGGCGCTGGTGTCATCGTAGTTCACCAGGCCGTCAGAATTAACATACAACTCGGTCCCGGGAATAATGCCGCTGGTCAATCGCATCTCCCAGCTGGAACCCCAGTAGTCATCGTCCTCCGCCACGTCAAATTGTTCATCGACATAGACAATACCCACTTCACCGTGCAGCGTTAAATAGTCGGTCTCGAAAAACTGGCGACCAATATAGGGGCCTACAATGGTCCGCAGATCGAGGTCGGCGAACTCATCGTGTTCGATTGCCGCCTGGATGCCATAGTAGTTAATGGGGTCAGACACCCTGAAGCGATCGTACTTGTTACGTAACTTCCAATTGTTCTTGTTTTTCTCACCATCGGTCTGGTCAATTTCCCAGGATCCGCGCATCGTATAGCGGTCTTCCAGACTGCGCCAGATACTCTGAAAATCCATATCAACCTCGTCGGTGTCGGTGTTACCACGCTCCGACTCCAAAGCGGTATTGGCATCCCCATACCATTTGTAGCCATCGCCCAACCGCCAGGGCTCCGGGTTCAATTGATCAATATCAGACACCGCAAACTCGACTGGAGCCTGATCCTCACTGATTACGACCAGCGTATTGCCGTCGGCCACCAGATTCTTATTGCGAAATATCGACCCGTCCTGCATCAACAGGGTGACCTCCTGATCGGTGATAATAGTATCTATGGTGCCTCGCTTGATGGTGAGCTCGCCCGCATAGGGCGTATCGAACACGACACCTGTTTCACTGGCACTTACCAATGTGCCCACCAGACGTGAGCCATTTTTCATAACCAGCTCATCTGCGCTAACTAAATTAGCGATAACTAATAAAACGGTCAGTAAAATTCCGTGCTTGCGCATCATCCCGTATTCCCCAAATTGCTATTTCTTGACCGCGGGGATTATACAGATCAACGCCCAAAAATCATCGCTTTATCCCCCTGCTAAGTCAGTCTATACGCGATCCGTGGCAACCCGGATTACTCACTGCTATCATGACGGCGACAATTCTGCTGGCCGCCACCCGTGAAAAAACTGATTTTTGCCGTCATAACCTTGTTGCTGATTGTAGTCCTGGCTGTGTGGGGAGACCGCATCCTCAGTCGCGCACTGGATGCCGAACTGGGCGCCCTTTTGAGCAAAGAGCTGGGCTTGCCAGTAAAACTCGCACCGATCAAGGCAACAATCCTCACCCTCAAAGCCAGCAGCGCAAAACTCGTGATGGGTGATCCCAATGACCCGGCGGTTGTCGCCACCGAAGTGATCGTCACCCTGGCCTGGTCGGACCTGCTGAAAAGAGAAATACGGCTGGTGCGTGCCAGCGCCAAGGACTTGATGGTAGCCCCGTCACTCTGGCCCAGCAGCAATGACCCCTGGCCTGAAGACTATAGATTCCTGGAACCTTATTTACCTAAAAAACTGCAATTCGATAGCGGCCGCTATATTGACGAGGAAGGTAGCAGCTATTCCGTCAAGCAGTTTAGCTGGCAGCGTAAATTTCAAGGCGGTGCCACCGCGGACTGGTCGGAGGATCGCGCAGAGCAGACATTAACAATAGGTGCCGCGGTAACATCACTCGATGCACTGCTGCGACTCGCCCCTATCGAGCTTGATGTGACGATAGGCGTAACGGACCAACCACTGTCTAACATTCAACTTAAAGCCCATCTGCAACCGGCCGATACCTCAGGCTACATCCTGGACTCAACTATTCAGGCCGCCGGCATGAACGCTCAGCTAACGGCGCGCAATACACAGAACTGGCGTCTACCCAACCGCTCTGAAGTAACAATCGACACACTCGAGCACGATAAACTCATGAATTTTTTCCAAAGCTACACCGACTCAGCCAGTGCCTCAGAACCAGAGGCCATACTCGCATCGGCGTTGCCCCAGTTATCGCTACCACAGCATCAGGGTCACGTAAGCATCGATAAGATCCAATGGGGAAATGAAGTCGGCAAGGACAGTGCCTTTGACTTCACTACCAGTGAGCAGGGAATAAAAATATCGTCTCTCACCAGCAAGGGTCCTAGCGCAACGTTACAAGGGCAAATTGACCTCGCCACTGCGCAAGATGGTTGGGCGCTGAAAGTAACCGCAGACCTGCAGGCACGAGACCCAAATGACAGCATTGCCGGGCACTATATCAACGCCAACTGGTTCTGGCGCGCTGGCCATACGCAGCTGGATGGCAAGGGCGACACCTGGGGAGGCTTACTGAACGCCATGAAGGGTGAAGTTGACCTGTCAGGAGCGCACCGTGGCAAGGTTGAAACCCCCGTTAAAATGGCGGCACAATTGGGTAGGCTTCCCGGTGAATTCACCCTGGAAGAATTGAAAATCGAGCTTGGGGAAGGCCATATAACCGGCTCCGCATCACTATCAGGCACCACACAGCGAGAGCTTAAAGTCGATCTCAAAGCAGACCAGCTGAACCTTGATTTTTTGTATGCGGATGAAAGCGGCGAAGCTCTGCCGGGCATGGCGGTACCGGAATACCTGGACTTTCTTCCAGGCGTAGAGATTAGCTGGAAAATACTTGTCACCGGTTTGCAAGCACCAGGTATCAGCCTGTCCGAAGCCGATATCACACTGCAACGTGAGCCTGGGCAAGGGTACCTGACGGTTATCGCGCAAGGCGTATCAGGTGGCGACCTGCACTTGCAATTGGACGCCCATGCGCTGGACGACGGAGAAACGGATGTTTCCCTTGCGGCGAAGCTCAGCAAGCTTGATATTCCGCAATTATTTCAGCAAGAGCTTTTGGTCAAAAGTCGCGCGTCAGGCACCATCAATTTTGCAGGCAGCGGCCCGAGTATTCAAAAAATATTCCAGGCGTTGAGTGGCAAGGCTGAATTAACAGTGGACTTGCGCCGCGACAACAATTGGCAGAGA
>JBALVO010000015.1:0-25030 GCA_036961445.1 Halioglobus sp. | reverse complement strand
GAGTGGCAAGGCTGAATTAACAGTGGACTTGCGCCGCGACAACAATTGGCAGAGAGCCTCTGTCGCCGAGGAAGAGCTGCGCTTTTCAAGCAATGCCACGCTGGAAATCAAGGACGATCGAATTCTCGGCGTGAAATTTAGTGAACTGGACATCGACTCCATCGCGCAAGACGTGACCGGGACTCTGTCCCTGGTCGACCAACGAACACCCTGGCTAATCGCCGATCTCCAATCAGACAATCTCAATCTGGACGGCCTTCTAGACTTCATTCCAGCATCAACTGAACAAACCGAACAGAATGATCTGCTATCGACACTGAAAGACCTGGGGGAATTGCGCATCTCGCTAAATGCCAAGTCCTTAACACTAATGGAGCTTCCCCTGTCGAACATGCAACTTGAAGTGTCATCAATCAAGAATGTCTTCAGCGTGGATAAGCTGGATTTCACGGCCGAAGATAGTCAGCTGAGCAGTCGTGGTGACATCAGGTGGTCGGGGCGCAAAGCAGGATTCAAAGCTTCCGTTAACGTCACCGACTTCGATCTGGATCGCTTCCTGATCGCAGATCTCAACGCAACGCAGGTTCCCGTCTCTGGCTCCGCCGAACTGGCCAGCGAAGGACACAAACTGACAGAGCTACTTGCCAATCTGACTGGACAGATCAACCTGCAGGCAAGCCAACAGCAGACGACCCCCTCCATCAAGGCTCGCCGCAACCTGATAATGACGGTAAAACGCTTACCAGACGGACTCCACGCCGATATCAATACCTTTGAATTGGGCTCAAATGAACTATCCGGCAGTGTGCGCTATCACAAAACATCGCCGCCCCAGCTGGACATAGAAATTGTCGACGGTACCTTGTCCATCGTGCCATGGCAGGAAAGTCATGCCAGGCAGCAACAAAAACCACCGACCAAAGATGATACAGGTACAGCCATCTCCGGTGCTGCCAGGGCCAGTGCCAATTTTGTCGGCAATATGGTCCTGGCACCCGCCCGGTTCTTTTCCGGACCTGCAGAAGCGGCGCCAGGTGAAAAGTATTTGAGTGCGGAACCGCTGCCGCTGGACAAGCTGAAATCATCCAACGCAAAGATCAACGGTAAACTGGCGTCTATCACCAGCAACGAAGGCGTTATTAAAGACCTGACATTTTCTGGCACACTCGATCATGGCAAGCTCTCACTGCAAGCAAAGACTGGCTATATAAACCAGGGGAGTGGTGAACTGGAGGCCACGCTCGATACCAATGTAACGCCGCCATCTGCGCAGTTAACCGTCTCCTTTAGTGAGCTCAAAGGAGCGCCTGACGCAAAGACCTATCCCAGCAGCGGCTTCACTTACCTGGCCAGTCAGGGGCAGAGCCCGGCAGAGCTGGCAGCGAACCTCAATGGCACTATGTACCTGAAACTGGGAAAAGGCCCTATCGATTACCAAAGATTCACATTACTCAATGCTGACGTTGCCAGCAGTATGTTTCGCACCTTGATACCAGGTTTAGACAAGAAAGAGCCGGAAATCCAGTGCGGCGTCACGTTGATAACTTTTAAGGACGGCATGGGTATCACTCCCTACGGTTTCGCCGCGCGTACCAATTCTGCGAATCTGATCGGGCGCCTTGCTATCGACCTGAAAAAGGAGATGATGGAGCTGCAGTTTGACTCCCGCAGCCGCGAGGGCGTGGGTATCTCGGTGGGCAGCGTCTTTTCCAATACGGTGCAGATCAAAGGGCCTCTCACTGATCCCGAAATAGTACCGAATACAACATCCATTATCTGGCGCGGAGCAGCGGCGTTTATGACCGCTGGCTTGTCGGTGGTGGGAGAAAGTGTATTCAAGCGAGCGTTAGCCAGCAGCAATCCCTGCAAAGCGATCAACAAAGACATCAGGAAAGATATCTGCAAAACAAGCCTGCCCGCGGCCTCATCGCCACTGGTGTGCCCCACCAGCCCAGCGGGCTGATCCGGGAGCACAAACGGAACTTTTTTCAGTCATTTCTGTCTATTATTACAACTTCCGGTAACTCAATAGGTGCCAGGAGGAGACTTGCGCTATACTGCGCGCTCACAACGGGGGCGATTTGGATTCGACGACGGTTACAAAACTTAGTGTGCATGTCGTGATGGTAGCGAATCACGTTAATCGAAAGCTGCAAACTATTAGTTGCCAATGATGACAACTACGGTGCACAACTGGCTGCGTAAGTAGCCCTTTTTGTACCATCTGGCGGATTCGTCTGCCAGCGGTCTTTAACAAGGTGCCAGCCCCGCGTTACTGACTGTCATATATAACTGGATCGCTGTGAAGCCTGCCTGGGGTGGATCTGCTAAAACTTAATCAGGATCGCCAATTACGCCCTGCCCGTCGGGTTGTATGCGGCTAAATTTGTAGACGGAAACTAAACATGTAGATCACTAAGCAGCGGACTGGCGGACGCGGGTTCAATTCCCGCCGCCTCCACCAATTACATATCCCGGAACACCTGAGGATTGATCCTGCAGACCGGGCCGCAGCCCGGTCGCATTGATGGTCTAAAAGGACCAGTTGATCGTATTTGAACACGCGCTCTCGCCGCAGACCTGATAGGTCAGATCCATGCCGCCTTTGCCCAACGTGTCGTCAACAAACGTGCCGTTTGATGAAACCCCTATTTCCGCCCCATTACGTTTCACGCTGTACGTGCCGCTAATATCGCTCCATCCCAAGTCCACATAATTAACGCCTTTTCTTTTGTAAGTATTAGTGACTTCCAGCATGACCTCGCTCGGTGGCTCGGTGGTCACGCTAGCCATATTGGATGGGGCACTATCGCCAGCGCCATTAAAGGCAATAACCTGATAGTCATAGCTGGTGTCGGGCATAACACTGCGGTCACTGTCACTGGTGCTGTCCACAGGCAGGTCAGCGGCGGTCTGCCAGCTAGAACCAACATTGGCACGTCGCTCTAAACGGAAGCCAAATTCGTCGTCCGCGGTGTCAGTCCAGCTCAGGTCGACTTCGTTGGCGCCATTGAGGTTGGCTTGTAGATTGGTCGGCGCGCTTGGCACGCTGCCCAACAACCCCTCCTCTGACCGAGTGCGCACAAAAATCTGGTTGATATAAGCAGTATCCAGAGACAGGTTACTATCGCTTCGGTTCGTATCGACCAGGGTGACGGTTAGCGTTCCCGGGCCGTGATCGAACGAAGCGCTGGTCAGTAAGTTACTGCTGCCGGTGAGAGTACCGATGGTGCGGCTCTGTCCGTTGATGTCATAACTCAAACTGAAAGTTTCGCTATCGGCGGAAACACCACTATAGCCATTAACGGAGATGGTAGAGGTGCCGCCGGGCACACCTATCTGCCAGCTGTGTTGTGCAAAGCTGTAGCGCGTGTTCTTACGCCCGCCGGACTCGCGCTCAGTGATCTGCTGTTCATTACTATCCGATACATGGGTAGCAGTATGCGTACCCGTTACCGTGCCTGCGCTGAAAACATCTGCGGAGGTGATGCTGTCGACAATGGACGGCTGAGTCACTTCAATGGCGGCAACAATCAGTACGTCCTCTGCGCCCAGGTTATCAGTTACCGTGAGTGTTGCACCGTAGGTGCCTGCTGTCGTGTAAGTGTGTGCAGCATCAGCAGTGAATGCGCTGTTGCCGTCGCCGAAATCCCAACGGTAGGCCTCTACGGTGCCGTCGGCGTCAATTGAGCCCGTGTCGTTAAAGTCTACGCTCAGTGGCGCATCACCCGAGGTCGCACTCGCACTGCCCTGGGCAGTGGGCGACTGATTGCTCACAACGATGTTAAGCGTAGTGTTATCGGTGAGACCGTCCGGGCTGGTTACTGTGAGTCGCGCATTAAAGGAGCCTGACTGTGTGTAAGTGTGATTAGCGGTCACACCACTGGCGGAATTGCCGTCGCCAAATTCCCACGCCCAGCTTGCTGCGTCCTGAGAGCCGCTGCCGTCGAAAGCGACCGCCAGTGGCGCGATACCCGGTGCGTAATCGCTAGTGATTGCGGCGACCGGCTGCACCAGACCAGATACGTCGGCGTAGGTTGCAACAACTTTAAATCCACCCAGGCTACCGTAATCGGTGTAGCCCGTACCCAGGGGATCACCCTTGCCGACACCGTCTATGGTGATGTAATACGTGCCGCCGTCAACAGTCGTGTTGAGGTTGGCCGCCAGCTGGTCAGCAGGATTGGCTGACACCAGCAGTGTGCCGCTTTCGTCACGCAATTTAATCTGGATGTCCAGATTTGGATCTGCGGCAACCGGTGTAGCCGAAATGCTGACAGGCCCGGCGCCGGCGGCAATTACAAATACATCGGCGTCAGCGGGTGTCTCGATAGTGCCGGTGTCGGTTGAAGTCGCGGTAGTGCCGTCGGAAGCAAAGGCTGGCGTAGAGGCAGCCGCTGGGCTATCGCCGTGCTCATCGACCGCAGGGTCCAGGCCATTTGAGCTCATGACGGCATAGTCGTTCTGACCCTGATTGGCATCCAGGTATTCGCCTCTGCTCCACTGCACCAGCGGTTGGTAGTAACCCACGCCCATGACGGGCGCCCAGCCGGTCTCCCCTTCGCCGTGGCCGGTGTAGTATCCGACTGAGGAAGTACCGTCGTGGGCAAGACCAAGATTATGCCCAACCTCATGAGTAATGGCCTCGCCCGCGCCGATGACGCTGCCGTTGAACACTAAAGCCGGTTGGTAATACTGACTGGTGCTAGCAAAAACACCCACGTAGGCCACGCCGCCGCAGCCGCATTCGAAAATTTTCCCGGTAGATGACACATAGCTGGTGTCGATATAAGCAATGTTGGGTGTAATCAAGGCACGACTGCCGTATTGGTTGTCGCCCGAGCCAGATCGGGCCAGTGCTGCAATGCCCGGGTCCTGGGTGGTGACATTGATATCGAACGGCGCATAGTCTTCAGCCACCTGTCGCCACATGGCCTGAATGTCGCTTAACTCACTGTCTGAAAAACTGGTCTTGTCGCCGTCGGCAGACCAGGGCGCGGCATACATGACGTCCACCCCGGCCGCGTTATTCCAGCCGGTGCCGGTAATAACGTGACCGTTAAAGTCCAGATAAAGGGTTTTGCTGGCACCAGGGCGGCTCTGCAACAGGAACGTCTGATCCAGAGGGTAGTCGGCCTGTGTGTGCACATCCACATTAGCCGGGCTGGCCGGTTCCGGAACTTCGACATAGAACAGGCGTCCGCGCTGGTCTAACCAGAGCGTGCTGTCCTGGCGGATGTTGCGCGCAAATTCTGCCACGCTCATACCGTGCGCGGCGGCTACCGCGGGTAAGCGGTCTCCCAAGGCCTGTATGGCTCGCTCACCTTGCACTGCAGCTGGCAGGCTGATGTCCGGCATAGATGGCTTGGCTTGCGCAGTCAGGCTAAGCAAAGCGCATAGGAGAATCGGAAGCAGCTGATTTCTTTGTCTGATTAGTGCAGTCATTGGATGACCTATTTTTAGTAAGCGGTTCTACCCGTGATCGCGCTTTGTTGCTAAAACCAATATCGCAATTTGGCGATTTAGCGCCGAGCATAGTCTCGTCAAAGCTGACCTGTTGTGGTGCATATAAAATCCTGAATCACCTAAACAATGAAGGGCAGGCGCATAAAAATCCACAAAAAAACTCCAAAAAGATCAGATAAAAGAACCAGATAAAAACCCTGTAAATAAGCATTTTTTGTAGCTGCGCAGCCAAAAAAATGAACCCTATCATGTTGTTTTTACTAACCTTATTTTGCAACAAACACAAAAACCGGCCCATTTTTACCCGATAATAAATAGTGCTTAACGCCAATTGGAGCAAAATTGGTCTTTTTCCGATTCTGTGAACTACATCACGCATCACGTGAGTGGCAGCAGCAGAAAAGTTGCTTACCAGGGTTTCACCGCACCGCATGCGAGCGCAGGTTTCTGTGCGGCACGAGCGTCCATGAAAGCCGTCGCAGAAGGGAAGAAAACTGCTTGCGAAGTGCCACCCCTGCCGCCATCTAAATACTCCGAACGAGCTATGTTCAGTCGTCGGGGCGGTCAGTAGCAATTGCCATAGGCTGCACTTATACTAAAAATTATTCCATGACCAGCGCCCCTGCATGAACATCCAGGCACCTGACTATCAGTTTCTAGAGAACAATCATGAGGAGTCGTCTCTGTTGCTCTCTGGCGACTGGGTGCAGGGCCAGCCCACCGTGAGTTTCACCACCGTGCAGTCCAAGTTATATATTAGCCAACCTGTTCGTTTGATTACAGACGGAGCTGCCCTGGGGAACTGGGATTCAATCCTGATGGCCTTCCTGTTGCAATGTTACAACCATTGCCGGGAGCACAACATCGTGTTTGAACCCAGAAACATGCCCGAGAGCGTCGAAAAACTACTGGCTGTGGCAACTGCGGTGGAGACACACGAAGAGCCGGCAGAAGAGCATCCCTCCTGGGTGGCGTCCCTTAACCCGGCACAACTGCTGCGCGACGCCTCAAGCCACGTGAAAGAATCCCTGGGCTTTATTGGCGAGGTCACTATCGCGTTATGGCGCCTGGTACAGGGCAAAGCCAATACACGCCTTATCGATTTTAAGAGCTTCTGTTACCAGGCGGGTCCCGATGCCTTTGCCATCATCAGTCTCACCAGTGTCCTGGTCGGCATGATCCTGGCCTACCTGGGGGCCGCCCAGCTACAGCAATTTGGTGCCGAGATCTACGTAGCGAACCTGGTGGTGATCGGTATGCTGCGAGAAATGGGGGTACTCATGACAGCCGTGGTAATGGCAGGCCGAACCGGCGCCGCCTATGCCGCACAACTGGGAACCATGCAAACCAATGAGGAGATAGATGCGATCACCACCATGGGCATCTCTCCGGTAGAGTTCCTGGTGCTGCCACGGATGTTGGCTCTCATTGTTATCATGCCCCTGCTTACCATCTACGCTGACCTGCTGGGCATTATTGGAGGCGGCATTGTTGCCGGTGGAATGGGGATCGCGCCCATACAATATATCAATCAGGGGATGACCGCGCTGTCCATTACCCACGTCGCGGTTGGCCTGATAAAAGGCTTAATATTCGCCGTATTGATCGCCATAGCTGGTTGTCGCGCAGGTATCAACTCGGGCCGCAGTTCCGCCGCTGTAGGTCAGGCGGCTACCGAGGCAGTCGTCACGGCAATCGTCTATCTGATCATCGCTGATGCGGCAATTAACATTATGTTCCAGCAGATCGGAATATGACTGAGTCAAGCAACACTGAGACGCACATTGAGGTACGCGACCTCACCATGGCCTATGGCTCCTTCGTGATTCAGCGAGACCTCAGCTTCAACATAAACCGCGGTGATATCTTCGTCATTATGGGCGGTAGCGGTTGTGGCAAGAGCACCCTGTTGAAGCACATGCTTGGCCTGATCCAACCAAGCACCGGCGATATTTTCTACAGCGGAACCAGTTTCACCCAGGCAAGTGACAGCGAGCAGGGAGCCATGCGCCAGCGCTGGGGCATCACCTATCAGTCAGGCGGACTGTTCAGCGCCATGACGCTGGAAGAAAACATATCTCTGCCACTGCAGCTATACACCCGCTACAGCACATCGGAGATTAGCGAGATAGCCGCCTACAAACTGGCCCTGGTGGGCCTGGCAGGCTACCAGAACTATTACCCTGCAGAAATCAGCGGCGGTATGGCCAAACGAGCAGCCCTGGCCCGGGCCATCGCGCTGGATCCGGAAATCCTGTTTTTTGATGAACCCTCCGCCGGGCTGGACCCGATAAGCTCTCGACTACTCGATGAACTGATCGTGCAGCTCAAGGAATCAATCGGTGCCACGGTAGTGATGGTCACCCACGAACTGCCCAGCATATTCGCTATCGCCACCAACTCGGTTTATCTGGACAACAGTACACGCACAATGATCGGTTATGGCAACCCGGCAGATCTGCGTGACCATAGCGACCAGGCTGTGGTGAGACAATTCCTGACACGCAGCGCAGCTCCAGCCAACGAGGTTAAGCCATGAGTGACAAACAAAGTACAGTTGCAATCGGCGCCTTCGTTATTGGCGCCGTACTCATTGCCATTGCTACCCTTCTTTTTATTCTGGGCTCTGGCTTCGGCAAAAAGGATAAAATAGTGATGGCCTTTGATGGCTCTGTGAAAGGTCTAAATGTAGGCGCTCCTCTGGCCCTGCGAGGCGTAGAGATGGGGCAGGTCACAAAAATTGAAGTCGTTCTAGACGAGGACACACTGGAATTGATCATGGTGGTTGAAGCGGATTTCGATGGTTCGAAAATTTCCTATAAAGGCACAACACCCCCTGCCGATGACTATACAGAGGAGTTGCTGGGTCGAGGTCTCCGCGCCCAACTGAACACACAAAGTCTGTTGACTGGTCTTCTTTATGTCCAGCTCGATTTTCACCCAAACACCAAACTGATTCTGGTGGATATCGACTCGCCTCATACACAGATACCTACCGTACCCACAGACATGCAGCGGATTGCCAAGAAGCTGCAGGAGATAGACGTGACACAATTGGTTGATGACCTGAACAATATTGGCAACAGCATCAATACAGTGGTGGACAGTGCAGAGTTCAAGGCCCTACCGGCCAATGTAACAGTAGCGCTGAAGTCCCTGACCCAACTAAGCGACCAATTACAGCAACAGTTGGCGACCACCGGTCCCAAAATGGATACGGTGCTGGATGAGACTGCAGCAACCATAGCGAACGCAAACGCTGAGCTACCGAAGCTTTCGACCCTGGTCGAGAACAATCTACAAGCCCTGGATAATGCCACCCTCGCTTTCCAACAGACCATGAGCGAGGTTGACGGACTGGTGTCCGAAGATTCAGCAACAGTCTATGAGCTGAACAGGGCCCTGAGAGAGTTGGCCGATGCAGGCAGATCTCTGCAATCACTAGCTAGAACATTGGAAGAACAACCCGAGTCCCTTATCAAGGGCAAGACCGGAGACAGGTGATGAATAACAATATTGGATGCAGCAACCTTTTGTCACTGGCATGCCTGTTATCTGTGACCTTATTGCTGGGTGGCTGCGGTAGCAGCCCACAGAACACCTACTATCGACTGACTGCACAGGCATCCGCGGCGCCCACCGGGGAGACACCGGCCCTGGGAGTCGGCCCCATCACCATCCCGGCTTACCTGGAGCGCGAAAAAATGGTCTATCAACAAGACGGCAATGCACTTAAGGTGGCGGCAACGGAGCACTGGGCAGAACCCCTGGATGCCGGTATTCAACGTGTTATGGCTATCAATCTGGCGAACCTGCTGAACACGCATAATGTGCGCACATTCCCCTGGCACTCCAAACGAGCACCAGATTATGGCATAAAGCTAAACCTGCTGAAACTGGATGCGAATGATGAGGAGGCGACCCTGACGGCCGAATGGCTGGTGTACCGTGTAGCCAACGCCGAGACGGTGCAGCGCCGCATCAGCCGACTGCAATCATCTGTGTCTCCTGCCAGCTCTGGACCGGAACATGTCCCGGCGGCCTACAGTAATTTATTCCACCAGCTCAGTGAGATCATCGCTGCTGCCATCACAGCCGATATGGCGGGTGCCAGTGCGCAGTGACGCGAATTTGTATCTAGCGTAGTACAGCGACAGCGTTTTGTTGCAGTCCCGCGAGGGCAAGCAAAACGAGCCCTGTAGCGGCCACAAAATGCAGTGGCGAGGCTATCGGCGAGCACATACAACCAACAAAACGGGTAGTTAATAATACCGCTCAAAGCTATTGCCCGCGAGGGCCCCCGCCAATACCATTATGCGCATAAATGATCCGGCCTTTGACTTAATCATCGAACGTCCGGGCGGCGACAAGAGCAAAACAGTTTTTCAAGTAATCTTGTTAATAGGACTATATGACTATGAAAAAATTTCTAATGATACCGTTGATGGCCGGCATTGCCCTGCCTAGCCTGGCACTGCAACCGATGTTCGATGACGCCGGCTTTAATGGCCTGGTAAATTTTGGCGCCAGTGGCGGCGAAATCGAAACCAATTTCCTCGCGCAAATAGATGGCCTTAATATTGATCTGGGTGCAGAAAAAATTGACTCACTTGGCAGCCCCGATTCAGAGAGCGTGACCATGCCTGTGGCCAACTTTGACCTTGGCTATACATTGTCCAACCAAAAGACCCGCTTTTCCATCGGCAGTGACATGGACAATTTGCTTGCATTCGATGCTGCAACCCGTTTGTCCGTGCGTCACAATTTTGATTCACTGGGCGACATGAAGCTATCTGCACTGGCACCGTCCAGTATGGCTACTAAAGTCTATGCCGACCCTTACCAGACTGGCGTTAAGCGTAAGACCACCGATCAGGAATTCACCGGCGTGCGCTTCACCTGGGATAAAATTATGGGCTCCAACTTTGAAGCCATACTGAATGCCAAGAGTGTTGATGTTGACGATGAATTCAGTGGTCAGGCATTGGGTCTGAGCAAGGCGGATCGCGACCTGCTGGATCGTAATGGTGACATAATGGGGCTTGAACTGGGTTATAAGTTTACCCTCAACGATCACCACTCCCTGCGCCCGGGTGTAAAATATCTGGATCGTGACCTGGATGGTGACGCTATGTCGCAGGATGGTGTGGTTGTATCACTTGCGCACATGTATCGCAGCGACTCCATGGTATGGGCCTCTCGCGTCAGCTACGCCGATATGAGTGGCGACAAGAAAAACCCGATTTTTGGCGATACTAACGATGCCGATGTCTACGGTTTTGCTTCGGTTATGTCCTTCCCAGGCTCCATTGGCTTTCTGGGCAAGTGGACACCGAATGTAAGTGTTGCATGGGGCGATTCAGATAACGATGTTGATTTCAACGACTCCAACATCTGGATGGTAAGTGCCGCTCTTTCTCGCAGGTTCTAGATAGATCCGCGACTGCCACGGCCGTGGCAGTCGCACGTTTTTCCGCTTCCGTGGGATCCCCACTAGCAGCCAACCTGGCACCCCCCCACAGTCTTATCGCACCACTCAGTACTTAATCCGCACGATCAAAATACCCGCTCTTCAGGAACGATAATATCTGGCTGATTACCCGATCATTATTCATAATGAATGAGTGACCGCTGTCCACCACGAGAAAATCCTGCATCTCCTCTAGTCTGGCACTTGCCACGGTGACCTTGCCATCATCCTCACCGGGCAACAGGCCCGAAAACCAGGGATCAAAGGATACGTTGCCGGTAATAATGCCGATTTGACCCGGGATTGGGCGCAGCGTTGCAACAATACCTTCTGTGCCTGTCACCAGTTGTTGGCCCGGGGGGCCCATTAGCCACAAATAGGGTGACCAACCAACCAGCTCATCCGCGACTTCGCTGCCGTGGTTAGGCGGACTCAGCATCACTATCTTGCCCAAACCTGCAATGGAGTTATCCTGCAGGAAATAGCGTACCAAAATGCCGCCCAGGGAGTGCGTGACGAAATGGATAGCGCTGCTGCCACCTGTCTCGCATTCATCCACAGCGGAAGAAACAAAGTTCTGCGCCAGCGTCTCGATAGGTTTTTCGGTCGAGGGATAATCAACATTGATCACCCGATAATCTTGCGCCAGCAGTACCTGCTCGATGTTCTCCATAGAGCGATAGGTACGCCCCATGCCGTGGACCAGGATGACGCATTCCTTGGCCTGCACTGCGTCCTGCGCAGGTAAACTGCCAGCCATCAAAAAACCCAGGCACAAACTGGCCAGCAGTCTATTTTTTTTCATCAGGCTCCATACCCCAACATTAATATTCATCACTCACCCGGCAAGCAAACAATTGGCCGCCCATCAATGCTGCAGAACCTGGCGATAAAGCGCCGCATCCACATTGCCGCCACTCAAAATAACGGCGACTTTGCTTCCCGTGTTAAGCGCTTTTTCCTGCAGCAAAGCAGCCAGGGGCGCAGCACCGGCGCCCTCGGCGACATTGTGCGTATCGCTGAAATAAAAACGCATCGCCGCCATTACTTCGTCATCATCCACGCGAACGACCCGCGCAACATTGCCGCGCATAACATCCAGAGCCTCGGGGCTAGGCACTCGCACCGCCATGCCATCGGCCAGGGTATCGGCTGATTCAGTACTAATGCAAACACCCTCTTCCAGCGATTTTGCATAGCAATCGGCAGCACTGGAAACCACGCCAATAATCTGCGTATCCAGACCCAGGGCATTTCTGGCACACACCAAGGCGCATATCCCTGAACCCAATCCAATAGGCACATACACCCGCTCAAGATCAGGCTGGCTCCGGAACAACTCCAGCCCATAGCTGGCCACACCGGATACCAGGTCCATATGAAAGGACGGTATACGGTGCAGACGCCGTTCTGCGGCCAACGCTTGCGCAAAGGGCACCGCCTCATCAAAATCGGCGCCGTGCACGATCAATTCTGCCCCCAACGCCTGCATTGCCCGATTTTTATCCGGGTTGTTACCTTCAGGAACCACTACTACGCTGGCCATACCATGTCGACTCGCTGCGAAGGCGACACTTTGCCCGTGATTGCCGCGGGTGGCTGTCACCAGGCCCACAATGTCCGGCTCCCTCTGGCGCAATCTGTTGATATACACCAGACCACCACGGACCTTGAAAGCGCCGGTAGGATTATGATTTTCATGCTTCACCAGTACCTGACAACCACAGCGCTCACTCAACAATGGCCATTCAAGCTGGGCCGAGGGCTGCATATGCCGGTACACCAACTCGGCAGCGCTATCCAGTTCCGTTACGGTGGGCAGTTTCATAAAAGACTCCTGGCTATCGCTGGCGCAGCTATTACCCAGCTGGCGCAACTATAGCAAACCGCCACCACTAGACCTCCATCGGTAATGCAGGAGCGCAGGCTCATAGTGGCAACGCCGTGGTGAACTTGATCTCCTCCATCACAAAGTTAGAGGTCACATCGAACAGGTCCGCGCTGATCAGTTGTTGATACAATCTGTCGAAGTCGGGCATATCCTTAACCACCGCCTTGATCAGGTAATCCAGCTCACCGCCCATGCGGTATACCTCAAGGATGCCGGGAATATCCTGTACTACTGCCTTAAACTGTTTGCACCATTTTTCATTGTGCTGATTAGTGCGTATGGATATGAATACGCTCAAGGACAAATCCAGCGCGGCGGCCTGCAACAGCGTTACCCTGGAGCGAATCACACCCGCCTGCTCCAGTTTCTGGATGCGACGCCAGCAAGCAGACTTGGACGCACCCACCAGCTCCGCCAGATCACCCACCGACAATGCGGCGTCGGCCTGCAAGTGGCGGAGAATCGCTTTATCGATATTATCCATAACTACATCCAGTCTATCGATTCGCTAATTGTATAAAAATCGGTATTAATTACCGATTATATATAAGTAAACGGAACAATATCCCAATATTTATCATTTAGACGCCTCTATTGGGAACAATGTGCCCTGAAAAGTGACGTATATTACCCCCTCGTAGCTGGAGAACCCCACATGAGTGCATTGATCGACAACATCCGCGAATCCGTCATTGGTGCCGGCGCCCCTGTCCGCACCCCTTTTGGCGACATGCCCCTGGTTTATGCCGACTACACCGCCTCTGGACGCGCGCTGGGCTTCATCGAGGACTACATTCGCCAGCAAGTGCTGCCATACTATGCCAACACACACACAGAGACCTCCTTTACCGGCGCCCAGACCACCGCATTTCGTGAACAGGCCCGAGACGAGATACGCAGGGCGGTCAATGGCAACAGCGAAGATCAGGTCATTTTTTGTGGGTCGGGCGCAACCGCGGCGATCAACAAACTTATCGACATTCTCGGCATGCGCTTACCACGTGATCTCGCCGAGCACTATGCGCTGGAAACCCACATCCCCGCGAACGAGCGACCCGTTGTATTCATCGGGCCCTATGAGCACCATTCAAACGAACTCCCCTGGCGCGAGAGCATCGCTGACGTAGAAGCCATCCCACTGACGCCGCAGGGCCAGATCTGCATGCAGACCCTGGAGCAAAAACTGCAACAGTACGCCGAGCGCCCGTTAAAAATTGGCAGTTTCTCCGCCGCCTCCAATGTCACCGGCATCAAAAGCGACGTGGAGGGCGTCACTGCGCTGCTCAAGCGCCATGGCGCACTGGCTTTTTGGGATTATGCCGCCGCCGCGCCCTACGTCGGTATCGACATGAATGGCGCAGCACCGCTGGACGCGATATTTATCTCGCCGCACAAATTCATTGGCGGCCCGGGCACGCCGGGAATCCTGGTGGCAAAGGCCGCCATCATGAACAATACCGTCCCCGCTGTCGTCGGCGGTGGCACGGTGATGTATGTCACACCGGAAGACCACCTGTACATTGCAGATCACCAGCGTCGCGAAGAAGGCGGCACTCCCGCCATCGTGGAAGCTATCCGCGCGGGCCTGGTATTCAAACTGCAACAGGAAGTGGGCACCGATGAAATCCACAGGCGCGAAACGGAGTTTGTCGATCGTGCTGTGAGAATCTTCGCAGACCACCCCAACCTGGAGATCATGGGCAATCCGGCAGCGCCGCGCCTGTCGATTATGTCCCTGCGCTTCAAGTACGGCAGCAAGGACCTGCACTATGGCTTCGTGGTGTCCTTACTAAACGACCTGTTCGGCATTCAGGTGCGCGGTGGCTGCTCCTGTGCCGGACCCTATGGGCACACCTTGCTAGGCATGGACATGGACTACAGCCGGGCTATAGAGACAGAAATCCAGGCGGGCACTATGATATTGCGCCCGGGCTGGGTCAGGCTCAACTTCAATTATTTTATTGATGAAGCAGAATTTGATTACCTGGTACGCGCCATCACATTGGTAGCCGAGCACGGTTGGCGCTTATTACCGTTTTATCAATTTGATACCAGCGCTGGTGTCTGGCGCTACCTGAACCAGCAAGCCGCTACCTGCAGCGACCTGGGGGCACTGTCTTTCGTTAACTATTGCCAACAGCAGCACCACGCCCCGACAGAAAAAATCGAACTGGATGGCCAGCTCGAAGCCGCTGAACAGACTTTGCTCAGTGCTCGCTACCAGGAAGGCAGTTCAACGCTCGCGCTAAATCAGAGCGCCGAGAACCTGCGCTGGTTTGTCCTGCCCCAGGAAGTCGCCGCCGCTTGATTAACGGAGCTTTTACACCCGATTCAACGTAGAATCGGGCGATGCAACACGGAAACTTTGATCACGACACAGAGTCCAGAATTAACTGGCGCATCTTTTCTCATCTGACACCCTACTTACTGGAGTCACGCTACCGCGTTTCGCTAGCTCTGTTGTGCCTGTTGCTGGCCAAGAGCGCCATTTTGGTGATTCCCTTCTTACTCAAGCACCTGGTGGACTCATTAGATAGCCAGAACTTTCAGAACCTGGCACCTACCGTACTACTGGGACTGGTCGTGGCGTACGGCGCCGCCCGTTTCTCCAACGTCTTCTTCGGAGAACTACGTGACACTATTTTTGGACGTGTGACCGAGCGTGCCATGCGGCGCATAGGGCTGCAGGTTTTTCGCCACGTACACGCGCTGGATCTGGACTTCCATCTCAATCGTCGCACCGGGGGCCTGGCCAGGGAAATAGAGCGCGGCACCACGGGCATCAGCTTCCTGATGCGTTTCTTTGTTTTCAATATCGTGCCCACGCTGTTTGAGATCGCCATGGTAATAGGAATACTCCTGTTCAACTACGGCATGAGCTTTGCGGTTATCACGCTGACTTCGGTGCTGGCTTACGGTCTGTTCTCACTGCGCGCCACGCAATGGCGAACACAATTCGTGCGCGAAATGAATACTGCTGATTCGGCCAGCAACACCCGCGCAATGGACAGCCTGCTAAATTTCGAAACCGTAAAATATTTCACTAATGAGGCGTTCGAAGCCAGCCGCTACGACGCAGAACTGCAGAAGTGGGAGAGTGCCAGACGCAGGAACAGATTGTCACTATTCGGACTCAATGGTGGGCAAGCCCTGATCATCGCCCTGTCGCAAACCTGCATGATCGGCCTGGCCGCCTGGCAGGTAAAGGAACAACAAATAACCCTGGGTGATTTCATTCTCATCAACCAGTTCATGATCCAGCTATTTATGCCGCTGGGCTTTCTCGGCTTCGTATTTCGCGAAATCAAAGGCTCCCTGGCCAACATCGAGAAGATGTTTGAGCTCATGGCGATAAAACCCAAAGTGGTGGATGCTCCCGATGCACGTCCATTGCGGATGCAGCATGGTTCAATTGCATTTAACAAGGTCAGCTTCGGCTACAGCCCCCAGAGGAACATTCTGCGTGACGTACAGTTCGATATCGCAGCCGGGCAAAAGGTCGCTGTGGTCGGTGCCAGCGGTTCAGGCAAGTCCACCCTGGTAAAACTCCTGTTCCGTTTTTACGACCCGGACACCGGCAATATCAGTATTGACGGACAGGACATCGCCCTGGTCAACCAGGATTCACTGCGCCGCGCCATTGGTATCGTTCCCCAGGATACGGTGTTGTTTAATGACAGCATTTTTGAAAATGTGCGCTACGGCAACCCGCTGGCAGATGATCAGGAAGTCAATGAGGCCATTCGCCTGGCTCACCTCGATGCGTTTATCGCCTCCCTGCCAGACGGCAGTGCGACCATGGTGGGTGAGCGCGGCCTTAAACTGTCCGGCGGTGAAAAACAACGGGTATCCATTGCCCGAACGATTCTGAAACGTCCACCTATTATGGTGTTCGATGAGGCCACCTCTTCGCTGGACAGCAAGTCTGAGCGGGCGATTCTCAACGCGCTGTCGGAAATTTCACAAGATCACACCAGCCTGGTGATAGCCCACCGTTTATCCACCATCGTTGACGCCGACAAAATTGTGGTGCTGCACCAGGGCAGCATCGTCGAACAGGGTACCCACCAGCAGTTATTACAAGACGGCGGCCACTACGCTGATTTATGGCACACGCAATTAAAGCAACGTGATCTTAAAATTGAGACCGCTAATTGACCTTGACCCCGTTCAGCGTGAACTGCACCTGATGCGCCTTGAGCGCCTCCTGGCAAGCGCTGCAACGCACCTGGGCGACTAACAATTCACCACAGGGCGTGTGGGTCGCCAATATGGGTTTACCCTGCTGCTGCAGGTCGCACCACTTATCACCCCATTGCAGCAGCGTAAAAAACCAGGGAAAAAGCCCGCTGCCTTTTTCTGTCAGGCGGTACGCATAACGCAATGGTCGCTGTTGATAGGCAACCTGGTGTAACACCCCTTCCTCCACCAGTAACTTCAAGCGATCTGACAGTATATTGGTGGCCACGGGCAGCTCCTGGTGAAATTCATCAAACCGGCTCAGGCCGTGAAAACACAGGGCAATCAAGTTTGCAGTCCAGCGATCTCCGACAATATTAATCAGGTTTTTATACAGACTGCGCTGGCTCGGCACTTCTTTAATAGAGATAGACGAGCGTCGCCTTAACTTTTTCCCCCTGATATCACGGGTTGCACCAGGGCCAGGCTGGTAAGTTACGTCCTGCGCATGTACCTCGCCAGAGCAAGCTGCACAATGTAACTCTGGCGAAAAAATCTTACCGCAGTTCAGATGAACCAGCGCCACCGAGTCCAGCTCCGGGGTCTGATACCAGGCGCGCTCCCAGGCCACCGCCATCATGGCGCAATCGTACAAGTCCAGTGACTTGGTAGTCAGGTGATAAAGGGGTCGCCGGTGACCCAATGATTCCACATCCTTGCGCAGGCAACCTATCTCTTGCAGCCACTTCAAACGATTGGATAACACACCACGAGAGACCCCCATAGCGTTCATCATGTCATTGAAGGAGTTAATACCCCACAACACTTCCTGGATAATCAACAGACACCACTTATCGCCAATCTGATCCAGAGCACGATTAATCGAACTGGCTCTGGTGGTGAATTCGGTCATCTAAAACAATCCTTCTATCTGCCCCTTGTCATTGACGCAGATACTGTTGGCTGCGGGAACGCGCGGTAGGCCAGGCATGCGCATAATGTCTCCGCACACCACCACCAGAAACTCTGCCCCGGCGGCCAGTGCCAACTCACGTATTTTTACCCGGTGATTACTGGGCGCACCCATCAATTGTGGATCCGTAGAAAAACTGTATTGGGTCTTGGCCATACAGATGGGGAAATGACCATAACCTTCGCGCTCAAACTGCTCAAACTGTTCACGGATTTTCTGGTCCGCGTCAATATCGTCAGCACCGTAGACCGACCTGGCCACGGCACGGGCCTTCTCCCACAAGCTCATATCGTCATCATACAGCGTACGAAACTGGGAATGCCCGTGACTGGTCAGATCCACCACCGCCTGGGCCAACTCTGTTGCCCCTGCCCCGCCATCTGACCAGTGCTTGCAGACATACGCTTTCACGCCACGCTGTTCAACATAGGACTGTATCGCGCTGATCTCCGCTTCTGAATCCGCACTGAAGTGGTTGATGGCAACCGTGAGTGGCACGCCGTACTGCCCAGTATTACGAATATGTCGACCGAGATTCTCCAGACCGCGTTCTACTGCAGCCACATCTTCCTTGTCCAACTCCGCGCGCGGCACCCCGCCGTGCATCTTCAATGCGCGTACGGTCGCCACGATCACCACGGCATCTGGCGTTAACCCTGACTTGCGGCACTTAATATTGAAGAATTTTTCCGCGCCCAGATCGGCGCCAAAACCCGCTTCGGTAATCACATAATCGGTAAGCTTAAGCGCCGCCTCGGTGGCGATAATGGAATTGCAGCCGTGGGCTATATTGGCAAAAGGGCCACCGTGAATAAACGCCGGGTTATTCTCCAGAGTTTGCACCAGATTAGGCGCTAGCGCATCGCGCAGCAAAGCGGTCATGGCACCCGGCGCTTTCATTTGTGTGGCAGTTACCGGCTGCTTGTCTCGGGTGTAACCGATCACAATTCTGCCCAGCCGTTGTTGCAGGTCTTGCAGGTTGCGCGACAAACAAAAAATTGCCATTACCTCCGAGGCCACGGTTATATCAAAGCCACCCTCCATCGGATAGCCATTGGCAGGGCCCCCTACACCGGTGACAATCTGACGCAGTTGCCGATCGTTAATATCCACTGCCCGGCGCCAGGTCACTCGCCGCAGATCCAGGCGAATATCGTTGCTCCAGTGAACGTAATTGTCGATCATCGCCGCCAGCAAATTGTGCGCAGCGCCGATCGCATGCATGTCGCCGGTGAAATGCAGGTTGATATCCTCCATAGGAACAACCTGGGCAAAACCACCGCCGGCAGCACCACCCTTTAATCCAAAACAGGGGCCAAGGCTGGGTTCACGCAAACACACCGACGCGTTCTTGCCAATTCGGTTCATGGCATCGGTGAGTCCTATCGCTACGGTGGTTTTACCCTCCCCCGCAGGCGTGGGACTCATCGCGGTCACCAGCACCAGCTTACCGTTAGACCGGTCGCGCAATGAGTCCAGATAATCCAGTGACACTTTAGCTTTGCTATGACCATAGGGAACAAGCTGCGCGGATGGAATCCCCAGGCGCTCAGCAATTTCGGTCACCGGGCGCATAGTAGCCTCCCTGGCAATTTCAATATCCGATTTCATCGTGTTAACTCCCTTTATGATTTTTTTGAGATATGCACCATCACAGCAAGATAGTGTAGCCTATACGGTACCAGACAATAATAAAGGAGTGGTGCATGGCCGCCCCCACACATGAGCAACTCCTGCAGCAACTGCAGGAACAAGGCTATGCCATGATTCCGGATTTCTTGACTGGTGCACAGCTAGTAACAGTAAACCAGCTGTATGACGCCATGCTGGGCAGCCATCAGGGACGCAATAATTTTGAAGGTAATCTTACGGAGCGCATCTACACCCTGGTGGCGCGGGACCGTCTTTTTCAGGATATCGCAGAAGATTCGCGAATCATGGCACTGTGTGATGCGCTGTTTATGCCCAACTATTTACTCACCGCCAGCCAGGCGATAGTGATCAGCCCAGGGGAAACGCCGCAACCATGGCATACGGATGACTCCTTCTATCCCATACCCAGACCCCGTCCGATGATCAGTCTTTCTACCATTGTTGCGGTAGAAGCTTTTACTGCAGACAATGGCGGCACGGAAATAATTCCGCGCAGCCATCTGTGGGACGATGCGCAGATTGCAGGGAATTATCTGACTGGCGGTACGGAGTCCGATCCGGGATTTGCCAGCAACATGCAGCAACTGGCAGTCCCGGTGATTATGCCTGCCGGCACTTGCCTGGTTTTTGCAGGAACACTATTGCATCGCGGGGGAGCCAATCAGGGTACCGGCACGCGGCGCGCATTTTCCAATCAGTACTGCGAGCCCTGGGCGCGACCCCAGGAGAATTTTTTCCTGGGCATTCCTACGCGTGAGGCGGCTAAGATGTCACACAAAATTCAATCTTTATTGGGCTACTCAATTCACCCCCCTTTTATGGGACAGGTGACCGCCTCTCACCCCAACAAGGCGCTAGACAGCAATTTTATCGCACCTGCTTACCGGGAAAAGAGAGACCACAAGCTGTGAAGTTTTCACAGATCGCAATCTTTAATTGACCCGCGTAAGTGCAAGGAGCACTATTGCGCCGTGCTTAAGAGCACCATTCATCATTCAACTATTAAGTGACACACATGACCCCCTTGTTTATGCAACAGGCAAGCAGTTATCCGCGACACGGTTCGATCACCGTGAAGCCGGTCTGCCTGTGGGCAAACATCGTGGTTCAAGGACGCACTTAAAGTAAATACGCTTTAAAAGAAAGGCCTCCGAGAACTCAGATTCCGGAGGCCTTTTTTTATTCCCGCAAAAAAATACCTCCTCTTTTTGAGCTCTCGACCAACCAGGACGAGAACAGTGAACAGGTCAATACACAAAAACATTCGACTCATCTACATGATGGGTTTCTTCCACAGCTTTATGGTGGTCGTCCCCATATTCGTGCCATTGCTGCAGGGCTACGGCCTGTCCATGAGCCAGGTGCTGCAAACCCAGGCCATGTTCGCGTTGACGATCGCTTTGTGTGAAGTACCCTCCGGCTACATAGCCGATATATGGGGCAGACGCCAGGCCATCCTGATCGGCTCAGCACTGAACGCCATCGGGTTTTTCTCCCTGCTGTGGGCCGACACCTTTGTGGACTTTTTATTTTACGAAATTGTTCTTGGTGTGGGCTTTAGTCTTATCTCTGGCGCCGACCTGGCACTACTGTACGACACAGAGGTTTACTTGCAGGAGCGCAAACTGCCTGGCGGCGCCGGTGCAGGCAAGTCTTTGAGTCGACTGATTTCAGTGGAAGCTGGCGCATCGGGCATAGCCGGCGTGGTCGCCAGTGTTTTATTGTTGTGGTCTCTGGATGGCGTGGTAATAGTGCAGGCGTTTACCGGCTTTATGCCGCTACTGTTAGGGCTGGCGCTGGTGGAAGTACCCCGGCCTACAATGCAGGTCAACCACCGCGATAATGCCCGACATATTGTAGACCTGTTGCTGTTCGGCAAGCCCGTGATCCTGTGGACCGCATTTGCTATTGCCGTGTTTGGCTTGCTGGCGGTCTATGTCTTCTGGATATACCAGAAATACTGGGAACTGCAGGGCATCCCCCTGGGCTGGTTCGGTTATATATGGGCGGCCTTCGCACTGACAGTCAGCCTGGGCGCGAGGTATGCCGGCGCTCTGGAAAAGCGCCTGGGCACACGCGGACTGCTGTGCCTGGTCGCCGCACTGCCGCTACTGGGACTGGTGGGCATGGCCTTTGGTGCCGGTTGGCTGGGGGTGATGTTCGGCTTTGCTATCCAGCTCTCTCGCGGCGTCAGCATGAGCCTGTTCTACGAGGCGCTCAACCGCCGTGTGCCTGGTGAGTTTCGCGCTACCGTGAACTCATTGGTGAGCCTGGGTGTCAGAGCGATATTTATTGTTACTGGCCCGGTGTTAGGTTTTGCCCTGGATACTCAGGGTATGAGTACAACACTGCTGACATTAGTGGCGATATTTACGCCGTTAATGGGGCTGGTGCTAATACCACTGGTAGTGCGTATTCGACGCGAGAGCAGCAGGGGCAGCGCCACAGCGGTCTCTGCCAACTAGCGACCGCACAGGCAAAGCGCTTGTTGCCCGGCAGTTTCAGGTTAAACTGCAGGCTCACAGGAGCAAAGCATGCCCAATAGCGCGACCCGGTTCGCCATCTCAGCGCCCACCGTCTTTGATGGCGAGCGCTTTTTGCACAATCACTGCGTCATTGTTGTTGCTAACACAGTGACGCAGCTTTTACCTGTCCAGGATTGTCCCGCTGGCCTGGATACCGTGGTACTGGAGCAAGGCATACTGGCACCCGGGTTGATCGATCTTCAAGTAAACGGCGGCGGTGACCTGCTGTTCAACAATGCGCCCAGTTGCGCGACTCTCAACACCATGCTGTCCGCACATCGCGCGACCGGCACCACCGCCATGCTACCTACGGTGGTTAGCGACACCCCCGCCGTGCAGCAGGCTGCTGTAGACGCCATACGTCAGGCCCGTGCAGATGACCTGCACGGTATTTTGGGCATTCACCTGGAGGGCCCATTTTTCGATCTGGCCAAATGCGGTGCGCACAACGCCAGTATGATCAGGCCACCACAGGCACCGGACATACAATGGCTATGCGCCATACAGGACCTGCGCGTAATAGTAACCCTGGCGCCGGAGCACACGCAGCCTGGACAAATCGAGCAATTGGTCGAAGCCGGCATTCTGGTTTGCGCCGGTCATACCAACGCCACTTACCAGCAGGTTCAGCAGGCGACCAGGCAGGGTCTGCACGGTATTACCCACCTGTTCAATGCCATGAGTCCGCTCACATCGCGGGAGCCCGGCGCGGTGGGCGCCGCCCTGGATGATGACAACCTATGGGCAGGGATCATCGCGGACGGGCATCATGTGCACCCTGCCAGTATTCGACTGGCGCTGAGCGCCAAGCCCGCGGGCAAGCTGGTACTGGTCAGTGATGCCATGGCCACAGTGGGTGGAAAAAATCGTTCTTTTGCAATCTACGGTGAGCAAATCCACGAGTCCGAAGGCCGCCTGGTCAACGCCAAAGGCGTGTTGGCCGGCAGTGCCATTGGCATGATAGATGCTGTACGTTATACCCACCAAACAGTGGGCCTGCCATTAGCAGAGTGCCTGCGCATGGCCTCGCTTTACCCCGCCACGATACTCAAGCTGGATGCAAGCCTGGGACGCCTCACCAGCGGTTATCAGGCAGATCTGGTGCATTTTGACCAGGACTTCACCGTGCGTAATACCTGGGTGGCGGGACAAAGAGCAGCACACAATTAGCGCAGCCATGCTTTTTAGTTAAACCAACGCGGTCGTGTTGGCTTTTTCCGCAGTATCTGCGCCGTGCATGTATTGACGCGCGGCGGCAGAACCGTGATCCTGTGCTGCCTATCGCTTTGCCTGAAGAGGACCAGTGTATGCAACAATTATCCGGACAGGACGCTATGTTCCTGCACGCCGAGTTGGATGGCCTGCCACAACATATTGGTGGCGTGAGCATATACGACCAATCCACCGCAGCCGAGGGTAAGGTCCGCTTCAAAGAAATCCTGTCCATGTTGGAAAGTCGCGCCCACCTGTCACCCATTTTTCGTCGCAAGCTGGCCTTCGTACCCTACGGCCTGGGTCGCCCGTACTGGGTAGAAGACCCTGATTTCGACATGGAATACCATGTCAGGCACATCGCCTTGCCTAAACCCGGTGACTGGCGCCAGCTGTGTATCCTGGCCGCGCGCATCCATTCCCAACCCCTGCGCCGGGACAAACCGATGTGGGAAATGTATGTCATCGAGGGTCTCAACAATATCCCCGGCTACCCGGACAATTGCTTCGCGCTGCTACTGAAGGTGCATCACTGCGCAATGGACGGCGCCACTGGCACGCAGTTTATGAATATCGTGCACGACTTGTCCCCCGAGATCAGGGATGTCGGACGAGCACCGCCATGGATCGTGGAGCGCCCGTCCAGGACCAGGATGCTGGGCCAGGCGTATCTGGATGCCTGGCGCAAACCCGCCCAGGTTGTGGACATCGTAAAACAGGCTGGTCCGGCGTTTATGCGCGTGCGCAGAGGGCGCAAGGAAGAACAATTTCACAGCCTGGGTGACAAGCAGAAAACCCGTTTCCAGGGAAAGATTTCCCGGCATCGAGTGGTAGAAGCACGTAAGTTTGATTTTGAAACTGTGCGCGCAATAAAGAACACCGAGCCCGGCGCTACTATCAACGATGCCATGCTGACCATCGTGGCCGGCGGGCTGCGCAAATACCTGCAAAGCAAAGGCGAGCTTCCCGAGCAGACCCTGGTTACCGGTTGCCCCATCGACGTGCGCTCCGCCGAAGAAAGAGCTGCCGGCGGCAATATGGTGGGCTTTATGAACGTGGGCCTGCGCACCGATATTGCCGACCCCTGCGAGCGACTGGCTGCAGTACACCACGAAGCAAAGTCCGCCAAAGCCTATGCCGAGGCGGTGGGCCCGCGTTTCGCCGTTGATCTAACCGATGTCATGCCCGGCAACGTGCTGTCACTGGCCATACGCACCGCCAGCGCCACGGGCTTGTCCGAGGCCAGCGTGATGTTCAATACCATCGTAACCAATGTGCCGGGAGCACCCTTTCAACTCTACATGTGCGGCGCTGCTCTGATAGATTCCATCAGCCTGGGACCGTTGCTACCCAACGTGGGATTGTTTCATATCGTCTATAGTTCAGTACTGGAAAAGAAAGGCAGCATCAACCTGTCCTTTACCGCCTGTCGCGATATGCTGCCGGACCCGGCGTTTTATGCTGATTGCCTGCAGGAGTCGTTTGAAGAATTGCGCGATGCGGCCCTGGCCGGCAACAAAAGTAGCCGCAAAAAGCGCGTACGCAAAAAAAGCGCGGGCTAAGCCCTCAGGCCAGCCAGCGCTGCATGAGTTGGTGCACGTTGACCCTGGCCTTCAATCTGCTGGCGAGCATGAACATGCCCCCCAACTTGCGGTGAAAAT
>JBALVO010000201.1:0-4338 GCA_036961445.1 Halioglobus sp. | reverse complement strand
TGCACAGCCACGCACTGGATAAAACCCGGCCTCTGTGGGAGTTTCACCTGATTGAGGGCCTGGACGGTAATCGCTTCGCTTTCTATGTCAAGATCCACCACAGCATAGTAGACAACGTAAACGGCATTCCGATGTTTTTGTCCATGTTGTCAGAAAGTGCCAAGGCGCACGATATGCCTCCCTTGTGGGCAAGGCCTTTGCCGCATGGAAAAAACGAGGCTGAGGATGATAGCGGCACAGGTATTTCGGTGGAGCCTGTAAGGCTGCTGGGGACTTTGGCCAAAGCTACTTCAGGTTTTTTTGCCAATATGCTGAAACGCAGAGTAGATGGCAGTGTTTTATTACCGTCGGGCGCGCCGCGCTCAACCCTGAACCGGGAAATTAATTCGCAGCGGCGCTTTGCTACGCAGCAGTTTGAACAACAGCGCATTCAGCGGCTTGCCGACGCTACAGACACTACGCTGAACGTGGTGCTCGCGTATCTGTGTGGCAGTGCTTTGCGTCGTTTTTTCAAAGAGTACAATGCGCTGCCTGATGAGTCGTTAATTGGTGCCTTACCGGTTTCGCTGCAGGAACGCAGTGAAAGCCTGCCGGGCAATGCGATCGCCGGGCTTCGGGTGGCACTGGGCACCCATATTGGCGATCCCCTGGCGCGTCTCGAGTCTGTCAAGGACTCCATGCAGAACGTCAGGAGGGACCGCGCATCATTGCCCGATGAGGCGGCTACTTCGTATGTTTTGATGCGCGCCGCACCGATTTATGCCAGTCAAACACCGGTAGTAGGGCGCTTTATTCCACCCTTATTTAATCTGGTTATTTCCAATACGCCCGGGCCGGACCAGCCGCAATATTTCAATGGGGCGCGTATGGAGGCGATTTACCCAATGGGACAATTGATGCAGTTCACTGCGTTGAGTATTGGTTGCGTCAATTATGCAGGTACCCTGAATATAGGTTTTACCGGTGCGCGAGATACGCTGCCACACTTGCAGCGCATGGCGGTTTATATGGGCAAAGCGCTGGCTGACCTGGAAGAACTTGTGCTGGTAAGGGAGGGCGCGTAATGAATAATCTGGCAAAAGTGGTGATCAAGCGCGGACTTTCCTTTAACCAACGCGCGGCCCAGACCGCAGCTAATGGCGTGGACTGGCTGTTCAAGCGCGACACCTTGATCCAGTCGGGTCGCACCTGGTTTGAGTTGGTGCACGACGGTGACCTTATGGCAGTGCGCTACTACGATCTGCCCGAGGAAGACGAAATCGAGTTGGTTGATGGCAGCACCATGCCAATAAATCGCCAACAACATGCGGTGCCTCTGGTGTTGGTCCCTCCTCTGGGGGTGACCACCGAGACCTTCGACCTGATGCCACAACGCAGCCTGGTTCGTTACATGGTGGCCTGCGGGTTTAAGGTGTACCTGGTGGATTGGGGCAAGCCCAAAAAAGAGCACGGTCACCTGGGGCTTGAGGATTATTCCCACATCATGCTCGGCGAGGCGGTGGCAAAGATCCGCGAGCATTCGGGCAGCAACGACCTGTCGATGATGGGTTGGTGCATGGGTGGCTTATTGGCTCTGCTGTACCAGGGGCTGGCCCAGGATAAACACCTGCGTAACCTCATTACTGTGGCCAGTCCAATTGATATGGAAAGTGGCAGCGGTGTGGTCGCCGGTGTTGCGGGGGCAGCGCAGGCTTTAAATGGACCGGCCCAGTTAGTGAGTAACTATTCTAATCTGCGGCTGAATACGCTGGACCCATCGCGTTTATCCCTGCCGCCGTGGATGACGACACTGGTATTCAAGCTGACTGACCCGGTGGGTAGTGTGACTACCTACTGGGACCTGGTAACCGGACTCGCCGATCGCGAGTTCGTGGAGTCCTACTCTACTACCGCTGATTACCTGAACAATATGTTGATGTACCCCGGGGGAGTTCTCAAAGACATGGCGGTCACGGTTGTGGTTGATAACCAGTTGGCCAAAGGCAAGGTGAAAGTGGGAGGCAAGATTGCCCGGCTCGATACCATTAACAGTAATTTTCTCGGCTTTGCCGGGGAAAAGGACATTCTGGTGCCGCCGGAAATTGCCAGCCAAATTGTCGACATTGTTGCTTCAACGGATAAGGAATTTCGTATTGCGCCTGGTGGTCACATGGGCGTTATTATCGGTAGCAAAGCGCAAAATGCCGTTTGGGCTGAGTCCGTCGAGTGGCTGAGTTCGCGTTCAGGGCAGGCCAAGGTTAAAGCCAGGGCCAAAGCCCCAGCCAAAGCCAAAGCCAAAACGAAGCGCGCATAATATCGGGGCTCATGCCTGCTATAACCGGGCGCTGTAATCGGCAATGACCGACCTGACATTGTTATGTTTTTTTGTGGTAGAATTCGCGCCCTCAAAAACCCCGGTTTGCGGAAACCGTAAGTTCAGCACCAGATCTATGATTGAAGCTGACTCACGTGGCCTTTAGTAGGGGCCACCACTGACAAAAGGAAAGCTCATGCCACTCATTACCCTGCCTGACGGTAGTCAGCGCACATTCGATAATCCTGTTTCCGTATTCGACGTTGCTACAGATATTGGACCCGGTCTGGCCAAAGCGGCGCTGGGCGGTGTGGTTGATGGTGTGGAAAGAGATACCTCACATATCATTGAGCAGGACGCTTCCCTGGCCATTATCACTGATCGTGATGATGCCGGTCTGGAAATCATCCGCCACTCTACCGCTCATCTTATGGCGATGGCCGTGCAGGAGCTATTCCCCGGCGTGCAGGTGACTATAGGTCCGGTCATTGCCGACGGTTTTTTCTACGATTTCGCTACCGGTCACAGCTTTACGCCTGAAGACCTGGAGAAAATCGAACGGCGGATGGAAGAGCTGGTTGCCGATGATATTGAGGTGCAGCGCGTGGTAACCAGTCGTGAAAGAGCGATTGAGCTGTTTCGTAATATGGGTGAAAACTACAAGGTACAGATCATTGAGGCTCTGCCTGAAGGTGAGGAGATATCGCTGTATAAACAGGGTAGTTGGGGTGACCTTTGTCGCGGCCCTCATGTTCCCAGTACGGGTAAACTGCAGGCCTTTAAGCTGACCAAGGTGGCCGGAGCATATTGGCGCGGAGACTCCAGCAACGAGATGCTGCAGCGTATCTATGGTACCGCCTGGGCTAATAAGAAACAGCTCAAGCAGTATTTGAAGCGCATTGAAGAAGCGGAAAAACGTGATCACCGCAAGATCGCCAAGAAACTGGGCCTGTTTCACACCCAGGAAGAAGCGCCAGGTATGGTGTTCTGGCACCCTGCTGGATGGAGTATTTACCAGACCATCGAGCAGTATATGCGTCGTGCCCAGGTAGATAACGGTTATCAGGAGATCAAGACGCCACAGTTGGTAGACATATCTTTATGGGAAAAGTCCGGTCATGCGGACAAATTTGCTGATGATATGTTTCTGCTTAAAGCGGATGAGCGTGAATTTGCCGTAAAACCGATGAATTGCCCCTGCCATGTACAGGTGTTTAACCAGGGCTTGAAATCCTATCGGGACTTGCCTTTACGTCTCGCTGAATTCGGATCCTGCCATCGTAATGAGCCCTCCGGGTCTCTGCACGGCATTATGCGCGTGCGGGCTTTTGTGCAGGATGATGCACATATATTTTGCACGGAGGAACAAATTCAGCCTGAGGTCTCTACTTTTATCGATTTCCTGCACGCGGTTTATGAGGACTTTGGCTTCTCCGAGGTGATCTACCGTTTGTCGACGCGTCCCGCGCAGCGGGTCGGCACCGACGAGGACTGGGATCGTGCGGAGAAGGCGTTGGCTGATGCTCTTGATGCACAGAATCTGCCTTGGGAAGAACTCCCGGGTGAGGGTGCATTCTACGGGCCGAAGATTGAATTCTCGCTCAAGGATTGTATCGGCCGAGTGTGGCAATTGGGCACTATTCAGGTGGATTTTTCTATGCCCGGGCGCCTGGATGCGCAATACGTTTCGGAGGATGGCTCACGGCAGGTACCGGTGATGTTGCACCGGGCAATACTGGGTTCTTTCGAGCGTTTTATAGGAATTCTGATCGAGCATTATGAAGGTATCTTTCCTACTTGGTTGGCGCCTACACAGGCGGTTGTGCTCAATATTACGGACAAACAGTCCGAATACGCCAAAAAAGTGGAAGATTCCTTAAAAAACAAGGGCTTTCGGGTCGTTTCGGACTTGAGAAATGAGAAAATCGGCTTTAAAATCCGCGAGCACACGATTCAGAAGGTTCCGTACCTGTTAGTCGTAGGGGACAATGAAGTAGAATCACAGACTTTGGCCGTGCGTGCCCGTCGTGGTGAGGACCTGGGAT
>JBALVO010000200.1:0-4354 GCA_036961445.1 Halioglobus sp. | reverse complement strand
AACGGTCCTTGCAGTGGGCATCCACAGCCTCCATCAATTCGATGCTCTCCTGTTGCGACATTGCAGGACTGTGGTCTGTGGACTGCTCGCCTTGGTAGGCATTGCCCGCGAGCTGCAGTTCGGGCTTTTGGCCGAAACGACTCATTACGCTGGCGTTATCAACTGCCTTGCGGGCCACCTTGTCGCGACTGGCCTGGTCCATCGCGGGTATTGAAGCAAAACCCCAGTAACCTTTGTTGAAAACTCTGGCGCTGACACCGCGTTCGCTGGATTCCGTGTTGGCGGTGAGGTTGCCATCGACCATGATTTTTCTGACTTTTCGAACTTCGTGTTCGCGCGTTTCGGCATAATCGATACCGCTGGGGAGGGGGAACTTATTCATGCTACGTTTGGCCTTTCTCTGGTCTTGTATCAGCAGGAGTATAGCAAACCTCCAAAAGGATACTGACAACTTGGCTGGAGGTCATGGCAGGGCGCTACAAAAACAGCGCTCGAATCACCAGCAATACGTCGCTCGACTCCACTTTGAGCCATATTGATATTACTTCTGCGCTCTAACTTTCCACTTTCAGAGCAAAAATAAGTTGACTTGCCAGTACCAACTTTTTACTACCGGCAGCAGGGTCAGTCCCGCATCCGGCAGTCGTGGTAATCCCGGAAGGCCTCGGCCATATCCTCATTATCACGCAATTTTTCCAGCGCAGACATCTCCATCTGGCGAATACATTCGGTGGAGACACTCAGGTGATCGGCCATCTCCCGACGCCAACATAGCAGGCCTGTGATTCAAAGTTCTTCAGGCTCACGATGCCTGAAAAAATCCTCCTGAGCCATCAGGAACGGGCCTATACTTAGCCGATCTGGAACACGCCTTGAAAACTAAAAGGCTGTCACTACTGATAGCCGACGTTGCTAGCAGGTATTGCTAGAATCAGAAAATGAGGATCTTGTGTCGGTCACTGCAATGCAGCCGAAAGCTATGTCGGGTTTGAGCGCAAATGCGAGCCATCGCCGGGCTTGTAGACGGTTGCTGATGGTCGTGATGAGTCTGGTCTTGCCGGCAATAGCTTCCGCCTCTGGGGCGGATAATTCCTCACAGGTCGCGTTCGAGCGCGCATGGAGTCATACCAGGCTGTGGGAGAGTGCAGACAAGGACAGTTTTTTCGCCCTCAGCGGACGCCTGCAGTTTGATTCCTACTGGTTCAGTGCGGACCGGGATGACGTGCCGACCGGTGCCGATGATGACGACAACGACACGATCTGGCGGCGTTCCCGTTTTGGCTTCAAGTCAGAGTTCGGGGGGCGTTACACGGTTCAGCTGGAAGGTGATTTCGATCTCAATAATGAGCCCGATGATGTCTACAACCGCTTGACCGATGCCTACATAGGCTATGCGCCAGGCAAGACATGGGACATCAGGCTCCTTAAGCAGTCTGTCGGTTATACCCTCGACGGGGCGACCTCCTCCAAGAAGTTGTTGACTATGCAGCGCAATAATCTGACCAATAACCTATGGGCCACGGACGAATATTTCTCCGGTTTACAGCTGGCCGGCAATGTCTCTGAGCGCTGGACCTACAAGGCCGGCATATTCTCGGGTGACGACAGCGAAGAGATAGGATTCAGCAATGTCGGCTACCTAACCCTGCTCTCGCTTGGCCACAGTTTCACACGGCGTCTCGACATGGATAAGGCGCTGGTTCGCGTCGACTATGTCTACAACAGCAAGGACGACGATGACCAGGCAGACATTGACGACGACTACGACAACAACGCCACACCGGACTTCCGCCATACGGCTACGCTGGCTACCCAATGGCAGAAGGGTGGGTGGGGGCTGTCGACCGATTTGTCCGCCGGGCACGGCCTGGATAGGCAGAGCAATCTGTGGGGCCTCGCGCTGATGCCCTTTTACGCCTTCAGCGAGCACCAGCAGGCGGTACTGCGCTACACCTACCTCAATAGCTCAAGCAACAACGGATTAGGGCTTGGCCGCTACGAGAGGGAAATTGTGCGTGGCAGGGGAGACCGTTACAACGAGCTCTACCTGGGCTATAACATATTCATATTTGGCCATAAGTTGAAATGGCAGACAGGGCTGCAGTACACGAAAATGGAGGATGATGCTAACGACGGCGGCGAATACCAGGGCTGGGGACTGACCACAGGCTTGCGCATGTACTGGTATTGACCGGCGCGGGTACTGACAAGCCGACCCGACCCCACCCGATCAAAGAAATCCATCGACAGATCTCAAATAACCGTCCCGCTCCACTCACCTAACGCAGCCACCCTGAAGCCCCGATAACACTCAGCAACTTCCAGAAACCTATGCATGCCGAATTCATAATTCACAAAGTTTCTGACAATCTCATAGTCGGGAGGTGTGTATGTGGTCATCAGCAAATAATCACTCACCCACAAAATCTACGGTAGACTGCCGTTCCCTGTTCACCGTCAATTTGGTTACATCCGGGCGGGAGTAATGCCCGGCGGGACTGAAATTTTGTCTTTCTCCGCGCACTTTTGCATGATCAATTGTTGCGACATACAAACCTTCTTGCTGACATTGTGGCTCAATCAGCCATTCGCCGTCCGGGCCGCTCAGACAGGAGCCACCGTCGGTGAGAAAATCTTCCTTACAACCTGCCATGATTTCATCATAAAACGGCGTGTCCTTGGGGAAGTCTTGGGGGCGCATCAGGCCGCCGACCGACATTACAAAAGAACGGCCTTCTTTGGCCATAAAGCGGGTGATGTCATGGGTATTTCTGTAACCGCCGGGCCAGATGGCGACGTGCAGATCTTCGCCCTGACCGTACAATGCTGCGCGGGGCAGAGGCATCCAGTTTTCCCAGCAGTTCAAGCCGCCGACGGTAAATGCGCCCAATGAATGCACCCGCAGGCCGTGACCGTCGCCGGGTGACCAGTTCAGGCGTTCTTCGTAAGTGGGCGTCAACTTGCGATGAACTGAGCCGATTTTGCCTGCTTTGTCGATATATACCATGGAGCAATACAGGCTCTGACCACGCTCGAGGGTTTTTTCTATGACGCCAAGATACAGCGCCACGTCATTTTCCTTTGCTGCCAGACAAACGTTGTCCAGGTGGCCTGCATCAATCTCTACCGCCTGATCGACATAAAGGGCATACAGGGTTTTCTGGTCCGGGGCATTAAAGCGGGCACCATCGGTTAACTCTGGCCAGAATGGATAACCGGGCACTAGTGCTTCACCAAACGCCAGCAAATCAACCGCCTGCTTTTTGGCTTCCTTTATCTTGTCTATGACTTTGGCTAAAGTGGCTTCACGGTTAAGCCAGACCGGGGCGATTTGGGCCAGTCCAACTGTTAATAGATCCTGGTTCAATAGCATAGTCCTGTGTTGTTTGTTGCTTGAAAAGCCTGCAGATAGTACTGGCCTCATGTCACGGTGCCAACCATCTTCGGTAAAAAGGTCCTAACAACTTAACTCATCCTGACAGCAGTAATTCACCACCGAATCTCATGCAATTGCCCTACTCTAATCACCGAAGGCACTGGCCCTGAGTTTTCAAGAGCGCCCAGCCCGTCGGCCCTGGCTCGAAGTTCGGTTTTGAAAACTTGTTACATTTGTTCAACCTACCACCAACCCGCTCGGTATAGCCCACCACCAATCTCGACATAAGCCCAGTTTCGGTCACCCCGCGCTACCCCATCAGAAAATCCCACTATCTCTCTTGCGGTTACTACCCAGACTCGCGAAAGAGCATCCGACTCTGGCCAAAGACACATAGACTGGAGTGTGTGGGTGTGATCATTGAGCCTGTGATGCGAAAGTTGCCAGCTGCTGGAGAAGTTTGGGCGGTTTTTGGAAGCGTCATTAACGGTTTAAGATGCGTATTTAACCGAGCAGCCATAGGCCCGGGTTGACGGTGTTTCAATTGGCTCTCCGGCTGCGATATTATCAAGCGCTGCCAGTATGTAATTTTTTGCTGTTTTGACGCTGCCTTTAAACCATCTGGGGTTACTGTCGATTGCGCCTGCGTAAACCAACATACCTTCTGCATTGATGATGTACATATGCGGTGTGGTTTTCGCGTCGTAGAGACCTCCGATCGTCCCACTAGGGTCGAGAATCTTGGTCGTTACGGTTGCACCTTGCTGCTCAAGAATTGCTCTGGCTTCCTCGGCGGTCGTGTTGCCCTGGCGACCTTCGGCAGAGGAGACAATTGAAACCCATTCCACGCCGTGCTCTTTGGCGGCGGCCTGTGTTTTTTGCATGTTACCGGTTTCATAGTGCTTCATGACGTACGGGCATTGGTGGTTAGTCCATTCCAGCACAACGGTTTTGCCCTTGTGATCGCTGAGCTTGAAT
>JBALVO010000014.1:46548-49284 GCA_036961445.1 Halioglobus sp. | reverse complement strand
GAACCAACCCTGCTGATGCACGGTGATAGCTTGTGCACACTGGACCAAGACTATCAGCAGCTACGCACCACTATCCGCAATCCCCAGTGGCAGGCCCAACTGCTGGGCCAGGACCGGGACCAGCGGCGCACCCTGGCGCGGCAGCTACGCGGCATGAGCAAGGAAGCCAGCAGCAACAAGGCACAAGACATCATGGATGTGACCCCCGCGGAAGTCGACAAGGTGATGCAGACGTTCGGTGTGAGGCAGTTGATCCATGGTCACACCCATCGCCCGGCGCAACACACTGGCACTGCCGGTACACGTTGGGTACTCGGGGACTGGGACACCACGGGCTGGTTGATAGCGTCATCGCCAGGTAATATGCAGTTAATTAAATTTGAAATAAAACAATGACTTAAAGTTAAAACCTAATAACAGTTATTAGGTTGGCACGCCGCTATGAAAGCGGAATTCGGTGTCAGGTGACTCAATCAACTCCCTCTCTCGTGCCAATAAATCAGGCAACCGTGCCGCCACCTCCTGTGCTGAACCAAGTTCTTCGGCCAATTTCAGGTAATCGGCAAAATGCCGGGACTCGGATTTCAGTAACGAGGCGTAAAACAGCGCCAGATCATCGTCCAGCACCGGCACCAGTGCAGCGAAGCGCTCACAGGACCGCGCTTCGATGATGGCGCCTATCAGCAGGGTATCAACCAGCCTCGCCGGCTCGTGGGAGCGGGCTCCCTTGCGTAATTCACCCGCGTATCGTGACGCAGACAACTGCGGATAACTGATATCGCGCGCCTTCATGATCGCTATTACCTGCTCAAAATGACGCAGTTCTTCCCGAGCCAGTCGGGATAGCTTGGTGAGCAGTTTGTAATGCTCTACATAGCGGTACGTCAGGTTAATGGCAGTCGCCGCAGCCTTCTTTTCACAATTGGCGTGATCTACCAGCATAATAGCGGGGTTTTCCAACGCCCAGTCCACCCAGGCGCGAGGCGTTTCGCAGCTCAGGAATGCCAATATGGCCGAGATATCCGTCGCTACTTTCATGTGTCCTGGCCCATAAACAAATCCGCAGTTCGCATATAACGATCGTAGTGTGCCTGGGAAAGAATCAAGAACTCGCTATCGATGATCTCTCGCAGTTCGGTGAGCGGCCTGTCGCGAAAACGCAGGTCCACTTCGAAACCATAATCCCGCGGGTTTACTATCTGACCCGCTCCCGCCTTCAGCAAGCTGTATAACCAGCAGTACTCATCGTGCTCCTCTACGTAGCTGATCTGCTGTACACGCAACTGCCACTGCAACAGAGTTTTGTCCGTTACTTGCACCTTGTTACTAACGCACTGGGAGAGAAACCCGGAGAGGCGTCCGTCGACCACCCGCTTCTGCTGAGGGGTATAACTATTCCACGCGATCACCTCATGGGCGAAGCGTTTGCAACCGCGGCAGACGCTGTCACCGATACCAGTAGAACAGACACCAATACAAGGGGTTTTAACGGGGCGATCGAGCATTTACTGCGCTTATTCCAGGGAGAAGCTTGCCTCGGCGAGTTTACGTTATCACCTCGGTGAATGCACGGTATAGACGGCTGATTTATTTAACTTAATGCGCATCTGGTCTATACTTCACGCCCGAATTGACATCCACCGGAATTGCCACGCGACGCATAATGTGTCGAGCAATTGCGCCGATGTAACGCAAAAGGAGCTCTACCGTGCTAGAAGCATATCGCGAACACGTGGCCGAACGCGCCAGCCAGAACATCCCGCCAAAACCTCTCGGCGCTGAGCAGGTTGCCGCGCTGGTCGAGCTATTGAAAACCCCCCCGGCCGGCGAAGAAGAGTTCCTGCTGGACCTGATCACGACGCGCGTCCCCCCGGGTGTTGACGAGGCGGCCTATGTAAAGGCCGGGTTTTTGTCGGCGATTGCCAAGAATGAGATTGAATGCCCGCTGATCGACCGCAGCAGCGCGGTAAAGTTATTGGGCAATATGCACGGTGGCTATAACATCGAAACGCTGGTGGGCCTGCTAAGCGATACAGAACTGGCGGCTGCGGCTGCGGCTGCAGTAGAGTTGAAGCATACCCTACTGATGTTTGATGCCTTTCACGATGTGGCAGAACTGGCCAGTAATGGCAACGACAATGCCAAGTCTGTTATGCAATCCTGGGCCGATGCTGAATGGTTTACCTCGCGCGAAGCAGTAGCGGATTCGATCAAGGTCTCCGTGTTCAAAGTCACCGGCGAAACCAACACTGACGACCTGTCTCCGGCACCAGATGCCTGGTCACGTCCGGATATTCCACTGCATGCGCTGGCGATGTACAAAATGACCCGTGATGGCCTGACGCCAGAAGAACACGGAGTAACTGGCCCCATGAGCCAGGTCAAGGAATTGCAGGACAAAGGCATCCCCGTGGCATTTGTCGGTGATGTCGTCGGCACCGGATCCTCGCGTAAATCTGCGACCAACTCCGTGCTGTGGTTTTTCGGTGACGACATCAGCGGCGTTCCCAACAAAAAAGGCGGCGGTATTTGCATTGGCAACAAGGTAGCCCCGATCTTCTACAACACCATGGAAGACGCAGGCGCCCTGGTTTTTGAAGCACCAGTAGATGACCTTGGTATGGGTGACGTGATTGAAATTCGCCCCTACGATGGCAAAATACTGTCCGAATCAGGCGCTGTCCTGAGTGAATTTGAACTGAAGTCCGATGTGTTACTCGATGAAGTACGCGCCGG
>JBALVO010000014.1:0-46448 GCA_036961445.1 Halioglobus sp. | reverse complement strand
CTGGCCTGCCTGGGGTTTTCCGCAGACCTTACCATGCAGTCCTTCTGCCACACGGCGGCCTATCCCAAGCCGGTTGATATCGATACCCAACACTCGCTGCCGGACTTCATCATGACCCGTGGCGGGGTTTCACTGCGGCCTGGTGACGGTATTATCCATTCCTGGCTGAATCGCATGCTGCTCCCCGATACCGTGGGTACCGGTGGCGACTCGCACACTCGTTTCCCCATGGGTATCTCCTTTCCCGCCGGTTCCGGCCTGGTGGCATTCGCGGCCGCTACCGGTGTTATGCCGCTGGATATGCCCGAGTCCGTACTGGTGCGTTTCAAAGGTGAAATGCAGCCCGGTATTACGCTGCGTGACCTGGTGCATGCCATCCCCTATTACGGCATTCAGCAAGGACTGCTAACGGTCGATAAAAAGGGCAAGAAGAATATTTTCTCTGGCCGCATCCTGGAGATCGAAGGCCTGAAGGACCTGACGGTAGAGCAGGCATTTGAACTCTCCGACGCCTCCGCAGAGCGTTCGGCGGCTGGCTGCACTATCGCTTTGGACGAAGACACGATTGCCGAGTACCTGCGCTCCAACATCGTATTACTGCGTTCTATGGTCGCCGAGGGTTATGGCGATCGCCGCACCCTGGAACGTCGCGCCGTCAAAATGGAAGAATGGCTGGCCAAGCCAAGCCTGATGAAGGCAGACGCGGATGCAGAATACACCGCTACCATTGAGATTGACCTGGCCGACATCAAGGAGCCCATCGTCTGCGCTCCCAATGACCCGGACGATGCGCGCTTACTGTCCAGTGTGGCGGGTGACAATGTCGATGAGGTGTTCATCGGTAGCTGCATGACTAACATCGGACACTTCCGTGCGGCAGGCAAATTGCTGGAGAAACACAAAGGCGGTATTTCCACGCGCATGTGGATCGTGCCCCCTACCCGCATGGATGAGCATCTGCTCATGGAAGAAGGCTATTACAATATTTTTGGCGCCTCCGGAGCGCGCACAGAAATGCCAGGTTGCTCACTGTGCATGGGCAACCAGGCGCGCGTTGCAGCTAACTCCACCGTTCTATCCACCTCCACCCGGAACTTCCCCAACCGCCTGGGCGATGGCGCCAATGTATACCTGACCTCAGCTGAACTAGCCTCAGTCGGTGCGATATTAGGTAGGCTGCCAACGCCCGAGGAGTATCTGGAGTTCGCCAGCGATCTGGACGCGATGTCAGATGAGATCTACCGCTATATGAATTTTGATCAGATAGTGGAGTTCCAGAAAAGTGCCGAGGAAGGCAAGCGCATTGCAGCGGTTGAGATTGAGGAAGTGCGCGTCTGACCGTCCCCCTGACCTGATCTGGCCCCGCTATCTAGTGGGGTTTTTTTGGGGCTTGAAAAAGCGCTCAACGCTTTGTTTTACCGGGCTTAAAATTTCTCACTGCCGAGGTAAACTGACGCAACAAGTCCGCATCGTTCGCGGCGCCGCGCTGTTGTGTTGCGTAAGCCAATTGTTGGTATAACGTCGTGACTTCTACAATACGCGTCAACAAACCCGGCATCGCCGCTGCTGCTCTGGCCGACAGCTGATCAGGAGTTTCTCCCGGCGCTCGCTCGACTCCGGCCCGGGCCAATCTACGGCAAAATATCAGGTACTGTTTGTCCATTGGGCTGAGTTGCCTGGTATCGCGTCTGCGCAATAGTGAAATGGCGACCGGGATGAGTACCAGAGCCCAACTGCCGATCAATACCGCTGCGAATTTATGCGCGCTGATATCGCCAAATACATTGCGCAAAAACTGAAACTGCCGGTCCGAGTTATATCCCACCACCCAGGTTTGCCACTTGTAGGTCAGTGCGTCATAACGCAGGCGTAACAGATTAACCCAGGCAATATTGCGATAACGCAAAGGTGATAAGGGGGAATTGGATAAGAAGCTACCCTCCTTCGCCATGGCCTGCTCCAGTCCCCACTCTATCCGGTCTGGCGAAACTGCCGCTGTAGGATCGACTCGAACCCATCCCTGGCCCGCCAGCCAGACTTCCGCCCAGGCATGGGCGTCAAACTGGTGGACAATGACGGTGCGGTTTACCGGGTTTATTTCGCCGCCCTGATATCCCGCCACTACTCTTGCCGGAACGCCAGCTGCGCGCATCATCACCACAAACGCATAAGCGTAATGTTCGCAGAATCCTCGACGGGTTTGGAACAGGAACTCATCCATGGGGTCGCTTGTTGTTAACGCCGGTGGCTGCAAGGTATAGACAAAAGACTCCGTAGTGAATCGATTGAGCACCACATCAACAAATTCCTGGTCATCCAGCACACCATTGCGCAAGGCCCTGGCCAATGCCAACGTTCGCGGGTTGTCTTGCTCGGGCAGGCGCAAGTCCGTTTCACGACGCCAATCTGAGAGCTCAAGCTCCAAAACCGCGTCCGGCCAGGAACGCACACTGTACATATACTCGTCTTCGATTATTACCGGTGAAAACAGCCGAAAGTCTCCGGCGGCCATCACTGCGGGATTACGCGATTGGGCAAAACGCAGGCTATAAAGCCAGTTTTGTTGGGTAGGCTCCATAATGATGCGATAGTTGAGCGCATCGCCGATGGTCGCAACGTCCTGCGCCCGTCGCTCGGTCGCCGGCACGCTGTAATATTGCAGGCTCGTCCAGGCGCCCTCTTCGAGTTTACTGAACACCAGCCCGCGCCAGTACAGCTCGGACTGCGAAGGAATCTCGCCTGCAAACTCTGCACGAAATGCGACCTCGCCCGATTGACTCAGGCGCGAAATATCCCCGGGCTTCATAAAGTCACTCATACCGGTCTTGGCGGAGTGGCTTTTAATGGGTACCGTCCACAATGGACCTATCCGCGGAAACAGAAAAAACAATACGACCATCAATGGCATCGCCTGCAACAGCATGACACTCGCCAGGCGGATAGTTTTGCGATTAAATTGATGCTCACCCGGTTGATGCAGTGCCACCAGGGCGGTCGTTACCAACGTCACGTTGAGTAACGAATAGAGTACGATCAACAGGTCCTGGCTAAATAAAAACTCAGTGATACAAATAAAGTAGCCAAGAAAAAGTAGTACATAGGCGTCCTTGCGGCTCGCCAGCTCGATCAGTTTCAGGGCAAATGCTGTCAACAGCAGAGCCACCGTCGGTTCCAGGCCAATCAAGGAGCCAAAGCTGAAATATATTCCCGCAAAACTGCTGATAGTTAACACCAGCTTCACCGCGCGCCCGGGAAACGACCAGCGGCCCCGGTATACCTGAATACGCCATCCAGCTGCAAATACATACACGGCCAACACCCATATGGGGACGCGACCAGCATGAGGAGCCACCAGGGCAAATAGAGACACGATAATCCAGACCAGCGCGTTGCGCGGTACCTGTTGCAATAGCTTCACCGGACTTTACTCTCGAGCCCGAACAGGGCCAGTTCTTTGAGCACCTTGTCACGATGTCTCTCCCCCAGATCCGGGTCTATTACGATGCCAGGCAGGCGTAATCCGTATTCCTCATGCTGACCATCAAATTGCAAGGCCCAGTAACACAGGTGGGATAAGCGTTGCTCGATACCCAAACCGGGAAACATATCCCAATCCAGCCATACACTACGATCTGCGTAGGCAGCGTACTGTTTGCTTTGCACGCCCTGCCCCTTGGCCAGGCCCTTCCAATGGATCTGGCGCAGTGAATCACCAGGACGATAGTCCCTGAAACCAAAAAAATCGTCGCTGCCGGCAACAGGTACCGAAGCGCCATCAGGTTTGTCTGTCGCCAGCCCGGGTAATTCAGCACAAGACAGTGGTTGCGGGTAAACCAGGGCAAATAAATCCAGGTCTATCCAGGTCCAGCATCGCAGCAGCCCCAGGGGATAGGTCGTCTCCAGCAATAAGCGACCCGGGCTGTACCAGCCACGCTTGCCCACGGCGGTATGCAACTGCACCTGCAACCGATCTTCCTCTACCAGGCTGACCAGAGCCTCGGTGCTGTCAGGCCAGCGCAAATGCAAAGCAAAATGATCCCGCTTCTTGCCTTTTTCTATCAACAGCTCAAAAGCAGACTGCTGGCCGGGGAAAGCCGGTTGCGCGCGCAAAGCACGTATTGTCAGGCCGGATAAATTAGCGAAGGTATGCAAGGTAGCGATAATAAACAAGGTGGCCAACAAGAACGTCAGCGCGTAGCTCATGTTGTTCTCGAAATTAATCGCAGTGAGCAGCATTACCAGCAGGCAAAAGCCAAAGAAAAAACCCACGCGACTGGGGAAAATAAAGATACGCCGCTGATCCAGTGTCACTGCCCGCGCTGGTGGAATGCGGCGGTTGACCCATTCACGAAACCGGGCACGCATACGCGCCTTGATGCTTTGCTTCTGCGCTGCCTCCACTGGGGGTTGCATCGATTTAACCGATCAAGGCCTGATCACGTCCACGTTGCGCTGCAGTAAAGCGACCAGCGCACCGCCATCACCGGCGTAATCACCACTGGGTACCAGGCGATGCGCTGCCACTGCAGGCAAGACTATTTGTAAATCCTCTGGCACCACGTGACCGCGATTGTGCATCACAGCCCAGGTTTTGGCACTTTCCAACAGCGCCAGGGCGCCGCGTGGTGATAGTCCCACTTCAAACTCAGCAGATTCGCGCGTATACGCTACCAGTCGCTGCAAATAATCCAGTAAGTTATCTGAGGCATGCACCTGACCGATGGTACTGCGTATGGTATCCAGCTGCGTCCGGTCGATACGTTGCACAAGCGCCTTACCGCTGTTGACCGAAGATTGTGCGCGCTGCAACATTTCTCGCTCCGCTTGCGGGTGCGGATAGCCCAGCTCCAGCCGCATCAAAAAACGATCAAGCTGTGACTCAGGCAAGGGATAGGTGCCGGACTGATGCGTCGGATTCTGTGTAGCGATTACAAAAAACGGGTCAGGCAGCGCCCGCGTCTCTCCTTCAACTGTGACCTGCCCTTCGGCCATGGCCTCGAGCAAAGCACTCTGGGTGCGCGGCGTAGTGCGATTAATTTCATCTGCCAGTAATAACTGCGTGAAAATGGGTCCGGGATGAAAACTGAAACTGGCGTCATTGCGGTCATACACCGACACCCCAAGAATATCTGCCGGCAACAGGTCGCTAGTGAACTGCACTCGCTTCCAGGACAGACCCAGCACTTGCGCCAACGCATGGGATAACGTGGTTTTGCCCATGCCGGGCAAGTCTTCTATCAATAAGTGCCCCCTGGCGAAAAGACAGCACAGCGCCAACCTTATCTGCACATCCTTGCCCAGTAACACCTGCCCGACTTCGGCCACAGCAGTATCGATTACGCCTTGTAATTGCATCTTATTGCCCCGGATATGTGTTGCTAGCTGCCTGCAGTTTTTACTCAGTTCAGGCCGGTAAAGCCGCGCTGCAAATCCGCCTTCAAATCGTCCACATGTTCAAGCCCCACCGCGACGCGAATGAGGTTGTCAGTGATCCCGGCCTCTTTCCGCCCCTGCTCACTTAAACGGCTATGGGTGGTTGTCGCCGGATGTACAATCGTGGATTTGGCATCCCCCAGATTGGCAGTGAGCGACATAATTCGGGTGGCGTCAATAACCTGCCACGCCTGCTCTTGTCCGCCTTTCACCTTAAAAGACAACACACCGCCAAACGCGCTCTGTTGCTGACAAGCCAATTCATGACCCGGATGATCCGGCAGTCCGGCATAAAAAACCTTCTCTACTGCGTCGTGTTGTTGTAGCCACGCGGCTATATCCAGCGCCGATCGGCTATGAGCATCCATACGCAAGCCCAGGGTTTCCAGACCTTTAAGAAAGACCCAGGCGTTAAATGCACTCATGGTCGGCCCACAGGTGCGCAGAAACGTAAGCACTTCATCCATGTGCTGCTCACCACCGACTACCGCCCCGCCCACACAACGCCCCTGTCCGTCCAGGTACTTGGTCGCAGAGTGTACGACGATATCAGCGCCCAGGGTCAATGGCTTTTGCAGTGCCGGGGTACAAAAACAATTGTCTACTACCAGCACGCTGGCATTTTCCCTGGCGAGCAAAGAAAGCGCTGCCAGATCGGCCACTTCACACAGCGGATTGGAAGGCGTCTCGACAAATAGCATCGCTGTATTCGGGCGCATCGCCGCCCGCCACTGTGCCGCGTCCAACAGCGGTACAAACGTCACTTGTACACCAAATTTTGCCAGGTATTTAGCAAACAGGTTCACGGTGGTGCCAAATACATCGCGGGAGCACACTACATGATCTCCGGACTTGAGCAACGCCATACAGGTACTGAGTATTGCCGCCATACCTGAGGCCGTCGCTACGGCCGCATCGGCACCTTCGAGTGCCGCGAGGCGCTGCTCAAAAGTGCGCACAGTGGGATTGGTATAGCGCGAGTAAACATTGCCAGGAGCTTCCCCGGCAAAGCGCGCCGCGGCATCAGCAGCATTGTCGAATACATAACTGGAGGTGGCGAAAATCGGCTCGCTGTGTTCGCCTTCCGCTGTACGTGCAATCCCTGAGCGCACAGCCAGGGTATCCGGGTGGAGCCCCTCCAATGTGTCAAAACCCTTACCATCAGTCATAATTATCTTCTAAACGTCGTTATGCAGGCCGACGACGCCGCCATCTGCCAGCCATTCAGCTCTCATTTCATTTTGCGCATCATCATTACGCAGTGATTCCACCCGATCAAGGTAATTCTGATCTACATCGCCAGTGTTATATTCACCACTGAAAACGGAACAATCAAAACCATCCACCGCCGGGTTACCATCCTTGGAACACTGCACCAGGTCGTCCAGATCCTGGTAAACCAACCAATCCGCCCCAATCAACTCACAAACTTCTTCTACTGTTCGATTGTGGGCAATCAGCTCCGCGGCTGAAGGCATATCTATACCGTAGACGTTGGGATAACGCACTGGTGGCGCCGCCGACGCGAAATAAACATTGGCGGCGCCGGCTTCCCTGGCCATTTCAATAATCTGGCGACAGGTGGTACCACGCACTATCGAGTCGTCTACCAGCATCACGTTTTTGCCTTCAAATTCCAGCGGCACCGGGTTGAGCTTCTGGCGCACCGACTTCTTGCGCTGACTCTGCCCTGGCATGATAAACGTACGGCCTATATAGCGGTTTTTCATCAAGCCTTCGCGAAACTTGATGTCCAGTTCATGGGCCATGGACTGGGCGGCAATACGACTGGTATCGGGTATCGGTATTATCACGTCGATATCCAGCTCCGGACGCAGCTTGCGAATTTTCTTGGCCAGGGTCTCGCCCTGGCGCATGCGCGTTTTATAAACAGATATACCGTCCATTAACGAATCGGGGCGGGCAAAATACACATGCTCAAAAATACAAGGTCGCAGGCTAGACAGAGGGGCACACTGATGCCGATGCAGTTGGCCATCCTGATCGATAAAGATCGCTTCACCCGGAGCTACATCGCCCAATAAGGTAAAGCCCAAAACATCCAGAGCCACACTCTCAGAGGCGATCATAAACTCCGGACCAGAGGCGCTCTCACGCTGACCGACGACCAGGGGGCGAATACCCATAGGGTCGCGAAAACCCACTACGCCGTAGTTCACCAACAGCCCCACTACTGCATACCCGCCTCGACAACGTTGATGAACCGCTTCCACTGCCTTAAAAATATCAGCAGCGCAGGGGCTCAACTTACCCAATGTCTGCAGTTCATGGGCAAATATATTGAGTAACACCTCGGAGTCAGAATCTGTATTGAGATGGCGCAGGTCGTCCTGAAAAAGCTCCTTCGTCAGCTGTTCAGAGTTGGTCAGGTTACCGTTATGAGCCAGCGCTATACCATAGGGGGAGTTGACATAAAAAGGCTGAGCCAGGGCAGCTCCGGAGCTGCCAGCAGTGGGATAGCGCACATGGCCTATACCCATGGTTCCCTGCAGTCGCTGCATATGGTTCTGTCGAAAGACATCGCGCACCAGCCCTTCGCTCTTGCGCAGGCTAAACTTGCCGCCCGTGCAGGTCATTATGCCTGCCGCGTCCTGTCCGCGATGCTGCAATACCGTCAGGGCATCGTAAATATCGGGGGCGACATCAGTTTTTGCAACTAACCCAACCAGACCACACATTCAGCATTCACCTCAAAACTCGTCAATTCAAATTGATATTCCGGACCCCTGCCCGGAGTTGAACTGGGAAAACAACATTTGCGCCCAGTACGCCAACATATCCAGGTGCGGCATCAACTGGGATTGATGCAACCACTGCAGATTCTCCGGGGGCGCCAGTTGCCGCAGCACGAAAACAGCCACCAGAATAACAATAACGCCACGGGTGAAACCAAAAACCGTGCCGAGCACCCGGTCCAGTACCGTCAGTCCGGTAACCTTGACCACCTGAGCCGTCAGCTTAATCAGTATCTGGGCGACCAGTAGCGTACTGACAAAAATAATGGCATAGGCTGCCACATAGCGGCCGGTAATATTTACGATCCAATTGGAAAGCAACGATGCCATTGGATCCACGAACAGATTGGCAAGTATGAAAGCAGCCACCCAACCTGCCAGAGAGAGCGCCTCTCTGGCGAAACCCCGCCACAGGCTCAGCAGCGTCGATAAGCTCAGGATAACGATGATCACCCAGTCCACCCCATTCAGGTGGGTCCAGCTCACCACCGTTTGCTGACCGTAAATGGGCACATCAAGGAATGTACCGGGCGATCATCGACGTCACACCAAACTCTGCATCGATATTTGGCTGCATGGTCTCCAGTGCCGCTCGTTCAAATTTTGGCCCTATATAAACCCGATAAAAAACTTTGCCGCCACTTTTGATCTTTTTTACATACGCCTTCTTGTCCACTTGCAATAAACGATCACGCAATTGATCAGCCTTCTCTGCGCTGCTCACGCTAGCGACCTGTAATATCCAGGCCACGGGGACACCGTCGGCGTCAATGGCCATCTTTGCCGGAGGTTCCGTGCGTGTGCGTTCTAACGCACCCTTACTTACAATGGGGACCGGTTTGGGTTTATCAATGCTCGTCTGTGAACCAGGTTCTGCCTTAGTCACAGCTGCGGCAGGCTCCACAGGTTCTGGCTCCTCCTGCACGGTAAGTTGTGGGGAAGTTCGTATACCAGCCAGATCAGGCGCTTCAATGGGCGTCGTTGTAACATCGGGTCGCGCCGGAATGCGGGCCCGCTGCGCCACTGCTTGATCTCCTGGCTCGACAAAAATAATCGGCCAGAATACCACGCCCAATGCTACCAGGATGAGTGCGCCGACCAATCGCTGTTTGAGAATATCATTCACGAGCTAGGCCCCATACTTCCTTCTATCCTTGTCCAACTGCGGCAACACCTCGGCCACAGTAAAAAACGAGCCAAACACCACCAGGCGATCACCTTCCACCATTAAACCCTGCGCACGCCTGAATGCCTGCCGCAGGTTTTTACTGACGCTGATCATGTTCTGCCCTGCAGCGTACAACAACGCTGCTACGTCCGACGCAGCGACCGCGCGCTCGTTGCCCGGTTGATCCGCCAGAAACCAGGCGTCAAAGACACCTGAAGTGGACCGGATCATCGTCTCAACATCCTTATCCGCCATAACAGAAAATAGAGCGATAGTTCTTCCTTTACAGCGAGTTACCGAAATATGCTCAAGTAATTTATTAACTGATGCGGGGTTGTGTGCAACGTCCAGCACATAGTCGCGACCCGCCAGGTGCTGCTCCTGGCGGCGCCCCGGCAGGACCACCTTGTCCAGAGCCAGCTGTATCTGCTCGTCACTGAACTCCACTTGCAACAATACAGCTGCCTGCAGCGCCGCACAGATGTTTTGCGGCAACAGGGGCCCTTTTTCTTGCAGCAGTAGCTTGCGTTGCGCGTTTTGCATCTGACCGTCTTGCTGCCCAGCCCGAGGTACCTGAGATAAAACACCACCCCACTGCACGCCCGTCTCCTGCACCCAAAAATCACGATCCAGGCACAACACCGGTGCGGCCGCCACAGCCGCTGCGCACGCCAGCAACTCTGGTGGCGCTAACGGATCAGCAATCACCACGGGTTTGGCTGCACGCATAATTCCGGCCTTTTCCCGAGCAATCTCTCCTCTGGTCTGCCCCAGCCAGTCCTGGTGATCCAGGTCAATACTGGTGATCACCGCTACGCTGGCATCGACAATATTCACCGAGTCCAGCCGCCCTCCCAGGCCAACCTCCAGAATCACAATGTCTGGATCGTTTACTTTAAAAACCAGCAAAGCGGCCAGTGTCGCAAACTCAAAATACGTCAGTGATACATCTTCCCTGGCGGCATCGATAGCGACAAAGGCTGCCACAATGTCTTCATCCAGGGCCTCCACGCCCGCCACACGTATTCTTTCGTTGAAACGAAAAAAGTGCGGCGACGTAAAAGCACCCGTGGTATACCCGCATTCATTCAACAGGGCTTCCAGCACCGCCACCGTAGAGCCTTTACCATTAGTCCCCGCAACAGTAACAACAGGTTGCTTTAGCGGTAGCAAGCCCATTTTATGGGCAACAGCGGATACGCGCTCCAGCCCCAACTCCATCGCCTTGGGATGCAGGCACTCCAGTCGTTGCAACCACTGCTCCAGTGAGGCCTTATTCATCCCCTTCTGGTGCAACAACAGCCTCATCGGCGGCGCCTTCTTCCGACGGCGGTAATTGTGGTTCAACCGGATCCAGAGTCTGGTTGGTCAACTTGGACAACAAGGAGGCAATGGTGTCGCGCATTTCGGTACGGTGCACAATCATATCAATTGCACCATGCTCCAGCAGGAACTCGCTCCGCTGGAAGCCCTTGGGCAGTTTTTGACGAATAGTCTGCTCGATAATATTGGGGCCGGCAAATCCAGCTCGCGCATCAGGCTCGGCAATGTTGATATCGCCCAATAACGCCAATGACGCAGAAACGCCGCCGTAGATAGGATCGGTCATTACAGAAATATAGGGCACGCCCGCAAGCTTCATACGTTCGATTACGGCACTGGTCTTGGCCATTTGCATCAGCGATATCAAGGCCTCCTGCATCCTTGCTCCACCCGAGGCGGCAAAACAAACCAGGGGTATACGCTCTTCCAATGCCAGCTGCGCGGCACGAGTAAATTTTTCGCCCACGGCGTAGCCCATAGAGCCGCCGTGAAAGTTGAACTCAAAGGCAACGGATACCAGAGGCATACCGCGCAAGGCACCGCGCATGGCGATCAACGCGTCTTTCTCTCCAGTGGACTTCTGCGCAGCTGTGAGGCGGTCACGATAGCGTTTCTTATCCTTGAACTTAAGCCGATCCACCGGTTCAATGTCAGACAGGATCTCTTCTCCGCCAGCATCATCCAGAAAAATCGCCAGGCGCCGACGGGCTCCAATACGCATATGGTGGTCGCACTTGGGGCAAACGTCGTCATTTCGTTCAACGTCGGGGCGGTAAAGCACAGCGTCACATTTGACACACTTTTTCCATAGCCCCTCAGGCACGCTGCTGGAGCTCTGGTCGCTCTGCTCGCTGCGGACGCCTGACGGTAGAATCTTATCAATCCAACTCATGGTATTCCCCACCCCTTCGAAGTCGCCATTATAAACGCGGCATGGGGCAACTAGGAAGCGATGCTGTCAATCCCCTGACGAATCTCCGCCAACAGCCCACATGCCGCAGCCACGGCTGCTTGATGGTCGCCACCGGCCTCTATCGCCTGCGCCATGCTATTAACCAGGGCACTGCCCACCACTACGCCGTCGGCTACTGCGGCTACTGCTGCTGCAGACGCCGCATCCTTGATGCCAAAGCCTACTGCAACGGGTAGTGCGCTATGTTTTTTAATAGCCTCGATACGCTGTGACACTTCATCGACATTCAGGTGCCCGGCACCGGTCACGCCCTTTAATGAAACATAATAGATGAACCCGCTGGCCTGCCTGGCAATTTGTCCCACGCGCTCATCGGGCGTAGTAGGCGCTACCAGAAAGATGTTATCCATACCCACTCGGCTCAGCTCAGCGTTCACCTCGTCGACTTCTTCAGGCGGAATGTCCACGGTAAGCAGTGCGTCTATGCCCGCTTGCGTCGCAGCATCGGCAAAGGCAGCATATCCCATATGTAATACAGGGTTGGCATAACCCATTAACAATACTGGCGTGTCTGCATCGGTCTGGCGAAACTCACTCACCAGGTCCAACACTTTGCGTAGGCTGGCTCCATTGGCCAGCGCGCGCTCATGTCCCAATTGAATGACAGGCCCTTCCGACATGGGATCTGAAAATGGTACGCCAACCTCAATGATATCCGCCCCACTGCTCACTAATGCATGCATCAGCGCCACCGTGACGTCCAGCCCGGGGTCACCCGCGACGATATAAGGAATCAGGGCTGTTCGCCCCTGTTCTGACAATTGCTGAAAACGCCCTGCAATCCGACTCACTGCACCTTCCCCTTAAATTCCGATGCCGTCGATCTGGGCAACAGTATGAATATCTTTATCACCACGACCTGAAAGATTAACCACTATCATTTGCTCCGGCGTCATAGTGGCGGCCAGTTTTTCAGCGTACGCCAGAGCGTGACTGCTCTCCAGGGCCGGCATAATACCCTCCACCCGGGTCAGCGTATGGAACGCCTTGAGGGCCTCGTCGTCGTCGGCCACCACGTAGGTAACTCGACCCACATCCTTCAACCACGAATGCTCTGGACCCACTCCGGGGTAATCCAGACCCGCAGAAATAGAGTGTGTATGCATGATCTGACCGTCTGCGTCCTGCATCAGATAAGTCCGGTTGCCATGCAGCACGCCAGGCGTTCCCGCCGTCAATGGCGCGGCATGTTGATTGGTTGACATGCCGTGACCGCCGGCTTCCACTCCGTACATAGCGACCGTTTCATCTTTCAGGAAAGGATGAAATAAACCGATCGCGTTGGAACCACCACCGACACAGGCCACCAGTGCATCTGGCAAACGCCCCGCCTGGGCAAGTGACTGCGCCCTGGCTTCGCGCCCTATAACGCACTGAAAATCCCGCACCAGCATGGGGTACGGGTGCGGACCCGCAACAGTACCAATGATATAAAAGGTGTCATCGACATTGGTTACCCAATCGCGCATCGCCTCATTCATCGCATCCTTGAGTGTCCTGGACCCGGAGGTGACAGGAATCACTTCGGCACCCAGTAACTTCATGCGATAAACATTCAGCGCCTGGCGATGAATGTCGTCCTCTCCCATAAAGACCTGGCATTCAAGGCCCAAACGCGCAGCGATTGTCGCCGTGGCGACACCATGCTGGCCCGCGCCGGTCTCTGCGATAACACGCTTCTTACCCATATGCTTGGCCAATAAGGCTTGACCTATACAGTTGTTAATTTTGTGCGCACCGGTGTGGTTCAAATCTTCCCGCTTAAGGAAAATACGAGCGCCACCAATATTATCTGACCATCTTTGCGCCTCGTATAAAGGTGACGGCCGCCCCACATAGTGCGCCAGGTCGGCGTCCAATTCGCGCTGGAACTCGGCGTCTGCTGCAAGTTTTCGATAAAGCGCCTCCAGATCAGAGAGCGCCGACATCAAGGTCTCGGCAACAAACTTACCGCCGTAAGCCCCGAACCGCCCCTGCTCATCAGGAACCGCAGCATAAACATCCATTTTCGTATCGCTAGTCATTACACAATCCATCCAACTGTTGATCTGCAGCGCGCACGGCCGCAATAAATCGTTGTATTTTTCCCGCATCTTTCAGACCGGGCGATTTTTCCACCCCGCCGCTAACATCCACCGCCACGGGTCGTAAGCGCATTATCGCGTCACCGACGTTGTCTGCGTGCAATCCTCCGGCGAGAACCACTGGCAGAGATAGCTGGCGCGCAGCAAGTTGCCAGTCGAATGTGTTGCCAGTACCTCCAGGAACCCCTTCCTTCCAACTATCCAACAGTACACCCCGTGCGCCCTGGTAACTGCGACAGGCCTCCTCGATATTGGTGTCCGGACGAACACGTAAGGCCTTGACCCAGGGTCGGCTGAATTGCTGGCAAAAATCCGGCGACTCTTCGCCGTGGAACTGGATCAGGTCTACCTGCACACCTTCGATTATACGAGTGATGACCTCAGGCAGTTCATCGACAAACAGCGCCACCACGGTGACAAAGGGTGGCACAACCGCGACAATGCGTTGCGCCTGCTCCATCGTGACGCCCCTTGGACTCCTGGCATAGAACACCAGACCAATAGCATCCACACCATTGGCCACGGCCACCAGGGCATCTTCGGGATTGGTGATACCGCAAATTTTGATACGTGTCTGGGTCACTGGGTCTGTTTACTGGCGAAAAACAAGGGACGAATAATAGCAGATTACGCGCTGCGCTGTCTGTATGGTGAGCGCTTCAAATAGGCCGATTAGTACCCAGAAATAGCGGTCCGCAGTGCGTTTGTGGCAGGCCGAATACCGGCGGGTAATCCACTTCCACCAGATACAAGCCATGAGGCGCTGCAGTTTCTGCAGCGACCGTGCGATCGCGCCCGGCCAGCAGTTCACCAATCCACGCGGTCGCCTTGCGCCCAGTACCTACGGCCATCAAGGATCCGGCTATATTTCTTACCATATGATGTAAAAAAGCATTGGCCTTGATGTCCACAATAACCAGCTCACCCTGACGCCAGACATCAATCGAATGCACATTGCGCATAGGCGTTTTTGACTGACACGCTGCGGCGCGAAACGCACTGAAGTCGCACTCTCCCAGCAGGCTCTGCGCGGCCCGGTGCATTGCTGTCTCGTCCAAGGGTCTGCGCTGCCACGTCAGCTGGGCTGACAACAAAGCCGGGCGCACCAGCGTGTTGGCTATAATATAGCGGTAGCGCCGTGCCTGTGCCGAAAAACGCGCATGAAAGTCAGCGGCGACCGGCACCGCCCAGTGCACACGTATATCAAAGGGTAAGTTGGCATTACCGCCCAAAACCCAGGCTTTGCAACTGCGCTGCACCGGTGCTTCAAAGTGGATAATCTGGGCATAACCATGAACGCCAGTGTCCGTCCGGCCAGCGCAATGCACGCGCACATCTGTGCAAGCCACAGCGCCAAGGGCTGTTTCCAGTTTTTCCTGCACAGTCTGAACATCCAGGTGCGGCTGGGCTTGCCAGCCACTATAGTGGGTACCCTCGTACTCGATACGACAGGCTACTTTGCTACCCGCCGGGAGCGGGTCGGGAGAGAACGGGGTATTAGCCAATGCGCTCTAGCAGCTCGCGGGCCTCCGCCTTGAGTTCGTCAGTGCCTTCTGCCGCCACTTCTTCCAGAATTTGACGCGCACCATCATCGTCACCCATATCCAGGTAGGCACGAGCAAGATCGAGCTTGGTAGACATACCGTTACTGTCGGCAGCTATCACCAGATCCTCATGATCTGTGTCAAGCGCCAAATCACTGTCGGCGAAATCAGCTGATAGATCCAGGTCATCTTCTTCATCTCCTGCCGCAGTCAGCTCCTCGATTTCCAGACCACTAAAGTCGGTATCCAGCAATGCTTCAGTACCTGCATCCAAATCGTCAGGCGCATCTACTGCCGGCTCGCTGCTTGCGATGGGCGCTGCTGCGGACAGATCAGCCAGTACAGCCTCTGCCCGCGCCAGACTCGAGGGCTCGCCAATCGCCTGTAGCTCAGAAAACTGTTGCATCGCAGCTGGTCGGTCGCCCATCTCTGCATGCATTTCCAGCAATTTCAGGCGGTAGGCAGGGTTGCCAGGTTCGCTAACAATGGCGTTATTGAGCAAGTCAATCGCTTGCGGGTAACGACCATAGGCTATGTAGATATCAGCCTCGGCCAGAGCATCTCCGGAATCTACATCAGAGGCATACTCATCGTGCTTGTGCTCACCATAGCCGCGATTGTCTCGCGACGGCAGGGACGGTTCCTCTTCAGCCGTCACCATGGAATCTTCAAGATCCAATTCCGCCACTGCCTCCGGCACTTCTGCAGCAGGCTCCGCTGGCGTCTCTACTTCCAACTTCTGATCTTTCAACTGTACATTTGCAAACACGTCCGGGGCAGGCGCAGCCGTCACCGTATCTTCGCTGTCCTCACCGCGACGGCGCATGAAAACAAAGCCCAGGACGGCCAATATAATGGCGCCCAGAATATACATTATGTAACTCATGAAGCCGCCGCTTTGTTCAGCTGGCACAGGCTTGGCAGCCGGGGGCGTCACTTCTGCGGGGGCTTCGGGTTGTGGCGCGACCGCTACCGCAGTTACCGGTTCTTGTTCGGTCATTTCCGCTGTAACAGTGGCAGCTTGTTCATCGCCAGCTTCAGCTTCTGTTATAGCATCGACCGCTTCCAATTCATCAGGAGCTGAACCAAAGTCACCCTCTGCTTCGCTATCGGCCATTGCGCTATCTGCGGTCGCCGTGTCTGCAACGGCTTCCAAATCTGCGGAACCACCCGCTTCTGCAAGCGCATTTTGTAGTGCGGCAATCTGGTCATCTTTCAAAGTTACTATACGCTGCAGCGTCTGCAACTGCTGCTCCATCGCAGCGAGGCGCTCGCCCTGCTCCGCATTCTCTAATCCGTCTTTTGCAGCTTCTTCCATGGTCGCTGCGCTGGCACCAACCTGTCGATCTGTCGCAGTGGCATCGCTGCCACTATCAGCTGACTCCTCAACCTCTGCGGAGATACGCAGCGATGGTCCACTACCGGAAGAGGGCTGTGACGCCCGACCCTGTCGCCAGTCTTCATTTTGCTGACTCACTTCCGCAAGGGCTGTGGCCAGGTCGGCTGAACTTATATCGCCAGAAGCCGGCAAATAAATAATGTAACCCGCCTTGACGCGATTTATGTTACCGCCGATAAAAGCTTTGGGGTTAAGGCGCTGTATATCCAGCATGGTCTGGTGCACGGAGGCCCCGGCCGGCTTACCCTGCATCGCGATCTCCCACAAAGTGTCATCGCGATGCACCATGTAGCGACTACCGGAAATGGGTGTGGGGGATGCCGCGGCATTGTAGTCGCGGTCTGGCATCTCACCGGGGGCCAGACCGGATTTTTTTACATCGACGTGGGTACCGCTACTTTTGGTCGCTGCCGGATCGGGTGTTTTTTTTACTGGAGCAGGTAATCCCTCAACTTCAGCGACCCGCTCACTGGCCGAAATGACCGGTGCGCTGTCGTCAAATACGGGGGGGTCGACCAGCACGGTATATTCGCGCAGCAAACGACCAGAGGGCCATCGGGCCTCTACGATAATATCGAGATAAGGCTCCAGTACGGGATCATCTGAGGACATAACAAGCACCGCTTGCCCGCGCTCATCAGTGGTTATCTCGAATTTAATACTGGTCAGAAAATAGGCGCGATCAACGCCCAGTTTATCAAAGTCGTCCTTGGTCGCCAGACGAACCTTGATTTCATCTGCATGCAGATCGTCAGTATTTAATAGATCAACCCTGGCGTCTAACGGTTCATTCAAAAATGAATCCAGTGTCAGTTCGCCGAGGCCCAAGGCCATCACCGAACTCGCCTGCAGACATCCCAGCGAGAAAACAACAGCAGCAAACTTACGAGCCATACCGGTCCCTTATTATTCTTTCTGCTTAATCTTAAGTCGACCTCCCCTGAATCGACCACTTATTCAGAATGCTACCAGTACAGCGCTTGAAAACTCCAGCCCCTACAGACACTTGCACTATTGTGTGTAAGTAATACTTAAAGCGCCTTCATGCACTTGCCACAACCTGAATATTGCCCCAAGTATCTGTGATATATCGACATTAATCAAGGTAGGTTGATATCAAGCTCTCGGCAATTTGCACACTATTTAGCGCAGCTCCCTTACGCACATTATCCGCCACTACCCATAAATCCAGACCCCGTGGGTGCGATATATCCTCCCGAATCCTGCCAACGAATACCGCATCGGCACCAGCGGAGTCGCTGACAGGCGTGGGATAACCACCATCTTCGCGCTCATCCATCACCACCACACCCGGCGCCATCTCCAGTAGGGCGCGAGCTTCCTGTGCCGTAATCTTGTCGACAGTCTCCACATGTACGGCCTCAGAGTGGCCAAAAAAGACCGGCACCCTGACACAGGTAGGGTTAACCTGGATACTGGCGTCGGCAAAGATTTTCTGGGTCTCCCAGACCATCTTCATCTCCTCGCGGGTGTAGCCGTTGTCCTCAAAGGTATCAATATGAGGCAACACGTTAAAGGCAATCTGTTTCGGATAGACCTCACATTCGGCTTGCTTGCCATTGAGCAGACTGGCCGTTTGCCCCGCCAGCTCTTTGACAGCGTCATTACCGGTGCCAGACACTGCCTGATAAGTCGCCACATTGATACGCTCGATACCCACGGCGTCATAGATAGGTTTGAGCGCCACCAACATCTGGATCGTCGAGCAGTTTGGGTTAGCAATTATATTGCGCGCGGTATAACCGGCCAGGGCCTCGATATTCACCTCTGGTACGATTAACGGAATGTCCTCGTGCTGGCGAAAGTGGGAGGTGTTATCTATCACCACGCAACCAGCAGCGGCCGCCTTGGGGGCAAACTCCGCTGAGATGCTGCCGCCTGCGGAAAACAGTCCAATGTGTGCCTGGGAGAAATCAAACTCGGCCAGATCAGTCACTTTTACCGTTTTACCGTTAAACATAATGGTTTTTCCGGCGGAGCGACTGCTGGCCAGCGCGTAAAGCTTACCCACAGGAAAGTTGCGTTCTTCCAAAATTGAGATCATAGCCTCACCGACCGCGCCGGTGGCACCAACTACCGCAACATCATATAACTCACTCATTTATGTTTCTCGCAAATATCAAATTTAGACTTCAGGCTTGTAGGATGGCGACTACCGCATCGCCCATTTCTGTGGTTGAAACCAGGCGCTGGCCTGCGGAAAAAATATCCGGCGTGCGCAGCCCCTGGTCCAATACCGTGCTCACGGCTTGCTCAATCGCCTCGGCCGCTTCGGGGCTAGCCAGGGTATAACGCAGCATCATGGCAACCGATAATATGGTTGCCAAAGGGTTGGCCTTACCCTGCCCGGCTATATCCGGGGCTGTACCGTGGCAGGGCTCATACATGCCGCGCCCCTGCTGATCCAGCGACGCAGACGGTAACATTCCGATCGATCCGGTAAGCATGGCCGCGGCATCTGACAAAATGTCACCAAACATGTTGCCTGTCACAACAACATCAAACTGCTTCGGCGCCATGACCAGTTGCATGGCGGCATTGTCTACATAAATATGCGTAAGAGCGACGTCGGGATACTCCTTACTCACTTCCTCCATGACTTCACGCCACAACATAGTCACTTCCAGAACATTGGATTTATCCACAGAGCACACCCGTTTATCGCGCTTGCGCGCCAGCGAAAATGCCAGATGGGCAATCCTGCGTATTTCCGACTCGCGGTATACATAGGTATTAAAGCCCTCGCGCTCACCGTTCTCCAATGTCCGGATACCCCGGGGCTCGCCAAAGTAAATGCCACCGGTGAGTTCACGTACTATCAGGATATCCAGTCCAGCGACCAGTTCCGGCTTAAGGCTGGATGCGTCGGCCAACTGGGGGTACAAGATCGCGGGGCGCAAGTTGCCGAACAATGCCAATTCGGATCGAATACCCAACAGGCCGCGCTCCGGCCGCAGGTGTCGTTCTACGTCATCCCATTTGGGGCCACCCACTGCCCCCAGCAATATGGCATCAGCCCCTTTGGCACGCGCCAGGGTTTCATCCGGCAAAGGCACTCCGCATGCATCAATAGCGGCGCCACCCAGCAGGGCATACTCCAGCTCAAGATCCAGGCTGAACCGGGTATTCACCAACGCCAATACCTTGACCGCCTCCGCTACAACCTCCGGCCCGATATAATCGCCGGGTAATACCAGTATTTTTTTTGACACGCGCCCTAATCCTCTTTATTTAATAACATCAAACAGCCATGGCGATTGTTCACGCCAGTTCAGCTCGTAGTTGCGAATGGCATCAGCACTTTCCAGAGTGAGACCTATATCGTCCAGGCCGTTGACCAAACAGTGCTTGCGAAACTCATCTACCTCAAATCCAAACTCTTCGCCGCCCGGGGTCCGCACCCGCTGTTGTGGCAGATCGATACTCAGCTGATAGCCTTCGCTGTCGTACATTTCCTGAAATAAGCGCTCCACCACAGCAGTGTCCAGAGCGATAGGCAACACCCCGTTTTTGAAACAGTTGTTATAGAAAATATCAGCGAAACTCGGCGCGATAATGCAACGAAAACCAAAATCCTCCAATGCCCAGGGTGCGTGCTCGCGACTGGAGCCACAGCCAAAATTTTCTCGAGCCAATAACACAGCAGCCCCGTGATAACGCGGATGATTCAAGGGGAAATCGTTGTTGAGCGGGCGTGCGCTGCAATCTTCCCCGGGCTGTCCCTCGTCCAGGTAGCGTAATTCATCAAACAGGTTGGGGCCAAAACCACTGCGCTTTATGGATTTCAGAAACTGCTTGGGAATGATCAGGTCGGTATCCACATTGGCTCGATCCATCGGCGCCACCAGACCTTGCATTACGGTAAAGCTCTTCATAATTATCGTCTCCTACCAGTCACGTACATCGACAAAATGCCCGGCCACTGCCGCCGCCGCTGCCATCGCCGGACTGACCAAATGGGTGCGCCCGCCAAAACCCTGGCGACCCTCAAAATTACGGTTGGAGGTAGAGGCACAGTGCTCCCCTGCACCTAATTTATCGGCGTTCATCGCCAGGCACATAGAGCATCCCGGCTCACGCCATTCCATACCCGCTTGCAGAAAGATCTTATCCAGACCCTCGTCCTCGGCTTGTTTTTTAACCTTCCCGGAACCTGGCACTACCAGCGCCTGTTTCACCGACTCGGCCACATGCCGACCTTTAACCACAGCGGCCGCAGCCCTCAGGTCTTCGATCCGCGAATTAGTGCACGAACCGATAAAAACCCGATCTGGCTTGATATCGGTGATTGCCATACCTGGCTGCAAACCCATGTATTGCAGCGCCCGCTCTGTGGCCTCGCGCTGGGAGTCATTGTCCATGCTTGCCGGATCCGGCAACTTTCCATCCACGGGCAACACCATTTCAGGTGATGTACCCCAGGTTACCTGGGGCTTTATAGCTTCGCCGCGCAGTTCCACCACCAGATCGAACACAGCATCATCATCACTGTGCAATTCCCGCCACGCAGTTTCGGCCCTATCCCAAAGTTCAGCACTGGGCGCGTAAGGCCTTCCTCTGACGTACTCCAGGGTGGTGTCATCCACTGCAACCATACCCATGCGCGCACCGGCTTCTATAGACATGTTGCACATAGTCATGCGACCTTCCATGCTGAGATTACGCACGACTTCACCACCAAACTCGATGGCATAACCGGTACCGCCGGCGGTACCAATCTCGCCAATAACGGCCAATACCACATCCTTGGCGGTGACGCCGGTCTGCAAGCTGCCATCAATCCGCACCAGCATGTTTTTCATTTTTTGCTGTATCAGGCACTGGGTGGCCAACACATGTTCTACTTCTGATGTGCCGATACCATGAGCCAGGGCCCCCAGGGCACCATGTGTCGATGTATGAGAATCACCACAGACAATCGTCATACCCGGTAAAGTCGCGCCTTGTTCCGGGCCAACCACATGCACAATACCCTGGCGTATATCATTGATCTGAAATTCGACAATATCGAAGTCCAGGCAGTTATCGTCGAGGGTCTGCACTTGCAATCGTGATATGGGATCTGCTATCGCAGCCACGCCGCCACTGCGCTCTTCACGCTCGGTAGGTACATTGTGATCGGGCACCGCCAGATTGGCATCTCGGCGCCAGGGCTGCCGCGCTGCCAGACGAAGTCCTTCAAAAGCCTGGGGTGAGGTCACTTCGTGAATCAAATGACGATCGATATAGATCAGCGCGCCACCATCGTCGCGCTGCTCCACCAGGTGGTTTTGCCACAATTTATCGTAAAGCGTTTGTCCGGCCATGGGACACCTCTAGTCACGGTAAAATAGAATAAATCAGGTAAAGCTCATAATGCGCGGAATTATGGGCTTGATCTATTGATAACTCAAATCTATTATTTTCATTCAATGGATTCCATTTGGGAATAGATATGGACACACAAAACCTCAAAGCTTTCCTGTTCGTAGCGGAGACTGGCTCCTTTTCATCTGCGGCTGAAAAATTGCACCTGAGCCAACCAGCCGTCAGCAAACGAGTGGCGCAACTTGAGGAGCGACTGCATTGTGAATTATTTGACCGCATTGGCCGCAATATCAGTATCACCGAGGCAGGACAAGCCTTATTGCCTCATGCCAAGGCCGTGCAACAGGAACTGCGGGCGGCGCAGCAGTCTATTCTTGACCTGGCCGGAACAGTAGGTGGCCAGCTACGCCTCGCCACCAGTCATCACATCGGCCTCCATCGGTTGCCGCCTATGCTCAGTACTTTCAGTAAGACCTTTAGTAACGTGACCATGGATATTGACTTCATGGACTCAGAGCAGGCCTATGAATTAATCATGCAAAATAAGGTTGAACTCGCAATCGTCACGCTGGCTCCGACCACTGAGGCCAGCCTTATAACCGTCCCCATCTGGCGAGATCAACTGGACTTTATGGTGCACACTGAACACGAACTGGCGCAACAATCGGACCTGGATCTTGCGGCCCTTAGCCGCCACCCCGCCATTTTGCCAGGACTGAATACGTACACGGGACAGATTGTCAAAAGCCTGTTCGACCAACATAGCCTCAAACTGCAGGTATCGATGGCAACCAACTACCTGGAAACCGTGCGTATGATGGCTTCTGTGGGACTGGGCTGGACGGTACTCCCAAGCAGCATGCGCGATAGCTCTTTAACCACACTGCATGTCGGTGGCGCGCATATTGAGAGAACCCTGGGTCTTGTCTATCACCGGGGTCGCAGCCTGTCGCGTGCGGCCAGGGCTTTTATCGAAGAACTGGTAAAGCTTGGTGATACCGACAGGGTGCCAGGCTGAGTCAACACCTCGGCACAGCGACTATTATGAATCTACCGCTGTTTCTGCATCGCCTTTTTTCAGGCCGCGCAGTACGCCATCTCCAGTGCGCCCGTCTTTCCACATGCCATCGTGATCCGGCAAGTAAAATGTACCATTGAAGCGCGCTACAACACCGCTGTCGTTATAGATACCGCCGTTACAAAAACCGAAGCGGCGCTTCACTGTGACCTGCTCGACATCTGCCTGTATCCACTCCCCCAGGCGTGCAGCGGAAATAAAATCCATACTGAGATTGATTGTGGGGCTACCAGCGCGTATCCCTCTTGCCACATTGACGCCCGATGCTGCAGTAATATCGGCCAGGGTCATCAATAACCCACCATGGCAGATGCCCAGTGAATTACTGTGCTGCGTCGCCACCACCAGGCCAAAACTCACTGAGTCTCCCTCTATGCGCCGATAACTTGGCTGCAGGGTATCGGTAAAACCCAACCCGGCGGGCATCGGCACAAAACCTTCTGGCACAGTGTCTTTGTTGGTGTCCATAGTTATGTTATCCATTCATCCAGTTCTAGCTAAAGCGATCTATTGATCGCGCACCAGGTGTTCAAAAAATCCCCATGGCCAAACCAGCACTGAAAGCCTGGCCCAGCTCTTTACTGGCATGCAGATGGTCAACGGTGATATCACCACGCACTATTAACGGTTCTGTCGCTGGCGGAAAAGGGTAGCCCGACAAGATTCGTTGTGCCTGGCGCACCGCACCGCGACCGTCGTTACCGGCACTGACCACCAGAGTATAAGGCAACACCAGACCGCGCTCGATAGAAGGATAAAAGGTACGGTCAAGAAAATCCTTCATCGCACCGCTGAGAGCGCCTGAATTTTCCGCAGTCACCAGTAGTACGCCATCAGCCTGCGCTAGCTGATCGGTACCTGCATCCCAGGCCCGACACACCTGCACTACAACATCGGATTCCAACCCGGCCCCGCGCCACACTGCCCGGGCCAGTTGCGCGCAGGCGCCACTTTGACTGTGGTAAACAATCAACAAAGACTTCATACAAACCCGCGACCCGATCAACTAACCAGAGCATGATTGGAACACAGCGCGATGACACTGTCATGCGCCACCGCCGCGCTGGTCAGGAGCAATGCCAAATGCTCTAATACACACCGCCGCTAGCGCCGCTGATACCAGCACGCTCGATACACCACCCGGGCAAAAAAAAACACAGGAACAGGCAATGACTGCAATGAACAAACAATGGCTGTTACACCAACGTCCGCTGGGAATGGTTGGCGCAGAGCATTTTAAATTGACCGAGTCTCCTATGCCCGAACCCGACCTTCAGGCAGGACAGGTTCTGATCAAAACCCTGATGCTTGGTTTTGATCCGGCCATGCGTGGCTGGCTGATTGACGAGCCCAGCTACCTGCCGCCGGTAGCCATTGGCGAGCCCATGCGCGCCAGTGGCGTTGGACAGGTAGTAAAATCCAACAATCCAGACCTCCCCGTGGGCGTCCTGGTGCAAGGCCTGACCAATTGGCAGGAATACAGTATAGGTGATCCAGCGGGACCTGTGCCGCCCGCTGCACTGCCACAGGGCGTGCCGCCCAATCTGGCATTGAGCGTGTTCGGTAGCACCAGCCTCACGGCCTATTTTGGCCTGATGGACGTGGGGCAGCCCAAAGCGGGCGAAACCGTGCTGGTGTCTGGCGCCGCTGGCGCTACCGGCTCAGTCGTCGCTCAAATTGCCAAACTGCAAGGCTGTCGTGTTATCGGCATCGCTGGCGGTGCTGAAAAATGCCAGTGGCTCCGCGACGCCTGCCAGCTTGATGCTGTAATCGATTACAAGTCTGAAAAACTAGAACAACGCCTGGGCGCGCTCTGCCCCAAGGGCGTAGATATTTTCTTCGACAATGTAGGCGGCGGTACTCTGGAAGCCGGAATAGAACACATGGCAGATTTTGGTCGCATCGTGCTATGCGGTGCCATTGCCAGCTACAACGACGCCGTGCCTCAACCAGGACCCCACAACCTGATGCGACTGGTAACCAGGCGTATTCGGATGCAAGGATTCATCGTTATCGATTACCTGGGCCGCGCACCAGAAGCCATAGACGCGCTGACGCAGTGGGTCAGTGCCGGGCAGATCGCCTGGCGAGAGGACGTTCAAGAAGGCTTTGAAAATATCCCGGACACCTTGCAGCGGCTATTTGATGGTCGCAATGTTGGCAAGCAGTTGTTGAAACTGGCCGACCCGGAGTAGTTATCCACAGGCTGGCCTGTGGATAACTGTGGGGATAGTACTCTTCGCCAGGCGAGTCAGCAGCTGCAGCGAGCGCAGCGAGCGCTTAGGATCAAATTCATGACGATGGCTTTTGTAAATTTAAATCAATGACTTACAGTTTTTTTATAGGCTTTTCTAGCACCCCGTTGCAATAGACACTATATATACAGGGTTATATTGTCATTTGTGGATATAATTCCGCTGCTCAGGTTGGCGTCCGCTAACGGCACAAGCCACTATCAGCCATTACTTTCAAATGCGAACCGATTTGTAACCGGTAAAAAACAAGCGGTAGTTCCCTATGAAATGACGAACTACCCATTCAATATATGGCGAATTGACCAACAATTATGGATCTTTCTGCTGCGCTGGAAATCGGGATCCAGTGTTTTTGCAGTGATGTCTTCACAGACGAACTCATCCTGCAATATGTCATCAAGTGCAAAGCCACGCCGGTTGTTGGAAAAATACAATTGTCCTTCCGGGCGCAACACTCTCATCACCGCACGCACCAGGTCTGAATGGTCCCGCTGCACATCAAAACTGTTGTCCATCGTCTTGGAGTTGGAAAAAGATGGGGGGTCCAGCAAAATCAGATCATAGGCGCATTCAGCCTGCTCCAGCCAACGCGCACAATCTGCCTTGACCAGTTTATTACGCGTTTCGTCGAGCCGGTTGTGCACCAGGTTCTTGCGCAACCAGGCCATGTAGGTATTGGACATATCCACGCTGGTCGTCGAGCGAGCGCCTCCCAGTGCCGCGTGCACTGTGGCACTGCCGGTGTAACAAAATAAATTGAGGAAATCCCTGCCAGAAGCTTCGCTGGCTAGACGCAAACGTAGCGGCCGATGATCCAGGAACAAGCCTGTATCGAGGTAATCGTGCAGATTGACCAGCAGCTGTGCCCGCCCCTCCTGTACGCTGAACAATTCGCCCCGGCTGGCCTGCTTTTCATATTGCTGGGCACCACGCTGGCGCCGGCGCTGTTTGTACACTATTGCCTGGGCCGGAACCCCCAGCGCCTCAGGCAGCCCTGCGCGCACCTCATCCAGTCGCAGCGCAGCGGCATCCTCATCTACTCCTCGAGGGGCCTGATATTCAGCGACATGGACTTGCTCGCCATAAATGTCCACCGCTACCGCATACTCGGGCATATCGGCATCGTACAAGCGATAGCATTGTACTTGCTCACGTTTGACCCACTTGGCCAGGCGCTTGCGATTTTTACGAATGCGATTGGCGAACATTTGTGCCCCTGCGGACAACGTGACCGGTGTCGATTCATTCGCCATAGCTGCAGCCACTGAGCCGCGCAATTCGTTATCGCTCAAGTCAAACAACAGCAGGCTCGCAGCGATTGCGCCATTGTACAATGCATAACGTTTGTGACTGCGCAGCCCGGTGGCCCGCCCCAGATCAAGATCTGACGTAAATATGGCGGCCTGCCAACCGGAGAATTCAGCCAACATCACCTCTCCAAGTTGACGGTACAGGTGTCCGAGGCTTTCTTTCTCACCCAGACGCTCGCCATAGGGCGGATTGCAGATCAACAAGCCCAGTGGCAGTGGCATATGTGTGGGCTTGGTCAAGTCAGCCAGAGACCTGCAGCTAACCCGCACTACCTTTTCCAGGCCGATACGTGCGATGTTTTCCTCTGCCAGACGAATGATGTTGGGGTCGGCATCATAACCACGGATCTGCGGCAGTTGCGTTGCCCGGCCACGCTCGGCACGACCCCGGGCTTCGCTTAACAAGGCTTGCCATTGTGGCGCGTTATGCTCACGTAAATGTTCAAAGCCGAACCGCTTCCTGTCTAGCCCTGGAGCAATATCGGCAGCCATCATGGCGCCTTCCAGTAGCAGTGTGCCTGAACCGCACATCGGATCGATCAGCGCACCTCCGCGGGCCGCTATGCCAGGCCAATCAGCCCGCACCAAAATAGCGGCAGCCAGATTTTCCTTCAGCGGGGCCGCGCCTCCCCGCTGGCGATAGCCGCGTTGATGTAAACTGCCACCAGAGAAGTCGATGGACAAATGCGCCTCATCACGGACCAGGCGAATGTTTAAGCGAACATCGGGATTGAGCCGCTCCACAGAGGGCCGTTTACCGACTTTGGCCACAAACCAGTCAACGATGGCATCCTTGCTGCGCTGCGCGCCAAACTGCGTATTACGAATTTGACGGTTCTCACCGGAAAAATCGATGGCAATACTCTGTTCCGGCCCGAACAGGGTATCCCACTTAATATTCCCTAAAGCGTGATATAGCGCGTCTGCATCACGCGCTTCAAGCGTAGCAATAGGCCGCAGAATTCGATTGGCCAAGCGTGACCAAAGACAGGCGCGATAACCCAGGGCCCAGGGACCATCGAAGTAAACCCCGGCAACGGTCTCGCGCGTAGAATCGGCACCCAGGGCGGATAATTCTGCCGCCAGTATGGCTTCCAAACCTTTGGGACAGGCGGCAAACCACGACTCTTTTTCAGTTTTCTTCACGGACACCGGACTCTAAATTCACTAAATGAATTTTCAATATAAGCATTATTAATCAAAAGGTTAAGAGGCTTATCTCAACAAATTGGAAGGTATGGCTTAGCCTGTATTCTCAGGAGCTTTTGCGCTTGGCCGCTGGCGCTCGTTTACGTTTACGTGGAGCCGGCTTTTTCACGGACGCCTTGGCTTTAGCCTTTGCTTTAGGGCGAGTGCTGGCAGTGCTTTCACTTTTACTACTCTGCTCCTTAGGAGCAGTTGCCGCTTTTTCTTTGAGCATGACATCCAGCACCAGGTTACTGGAGCTTTCCATATAGTGGATGAAGCGCTCGTACTCTTCATCGCTAAAGCCCCTGAGCACATCGTGCTGACGATACAGATTTACAAAGCGACGCTCGCGCTCATATTGCTTGGGTAACGCCAACACCCCCCACTGCTCGAGGGTTTTCTCCAGCGCTGGATTATAGGTACGCATGAACTTGATGAGAAACGGTATAGGGTCGTGACGAGCCAGTAGCGAAGCACTGCGTAACATCAACTCCAACGGCATGATGGTTGCGCCGCTTTCAATGTCTTCCAGTACCGCCTTATCCGACAAGCCCAGACTCTCGGACAGCTCTTTAATTGACATCCCCGCTGTTTCACGGGCATCGCGCAGAAAGTGTCCAGCGTCGGCCATTGCTTCGAGGCGTTCAGGCTCCAGCTGGTTAAGCACGGTGCTGCGCAGCCAGTTCTCGCCAAACATTGCTGTCATGGTCGCAGTATTACGGGCCAGCTCTATCGTGCCGCCAGCAACCTGACCGGTCAGCCTTCGCAGGGAATGCAGCAGTGATTCGTTTTCTTTGTCTTTAGTAGCCATAAGCGAAGCATAGCAGAAATCTAGGCTAGGGCGTCAAGCCTGTCTCGAGCACGAAAATTTCACGCAGAATATTGCGCCATTCGGTGTATTGCGAATCCAGCGTTCCGTTAAGCCTGAAAACCTTGCCGCTGACTTCCATCACCGTGGGAGCGACTTCGTTATTGAAGCCCAGTGCCAGGTCATCCAGATCCTGCTCATGAATTTTAGACCATTTGTAAGCATCATAGGTCTGTTCCATAGCAGCGTAGGTACCTCGTCTGCCGCGGCGCTCTCTCTGGGCCACACGGTCCTGGTAGGTCGCTGTATAAAGTGCCTGCTCCCTGCCATATTCTCGCCACAGGTTATACGTGGGCGCCATTTCCTCATACAGCTTGGCGTACTGCTCGTCGACCGTGTCAATAAACAGATATTCCTGGTTACGGATACGGTCTACCCGGGCCATCATTGGGTCACCGTCTGCGGGCAAGCGCGCAAGCTTGTACATGCCGCCTTCGGTGCGCGCCAGATAGTCCCCGAACACTTCAGGTGACAGGCTGGATGCGTATCGCATAAGCGCAACATTGCGAATATCCTGCTGCTGTTTACCACTCAGGCTCTGCTTCAAGGTCAGCAATTCATTGGCGATCTGGCGATAAAGATCCATGTAGGGATCTCCCCCTCCGGTCACCGGATAATCGCTTGCGGTAGTTTCGTCGACGTAGACTTTATCCAGCCAACGACGGCCTGATGCGTCGTGTACCTGCACTTGTATAGCGAGGCGCAGTCCGTTGGATTGCAAGATCTTACCCGTGAGCAGCAGCTCTGAAGCTTCCAATGGCTCGGGCAAAACCCGCACCACACCCCAGGCACCCGAATTGATAAGTACCTGGCGCAGTATCACTGGCATAAACTTCGCTTCTGACTTGCGAATTTCGGGGAAAATACCCAATTTGCTGTGGGTGGAGGCATCGGGGGGAATGCCTGGATTGAAGATCACCAATCCAACATCAAGAGCCACTTTTTCGGTAGATTGCTGGCTCAAATGCAACGCCATGCCACCTTCCGCTGCCTGCACGGAGCCGATAAAAAATACAAGGCTTAGTGGGTACAGGCACAACCGTAACAATCGCTGTGCCAATCCACTCATTTGGCTTTTGTGGTGCATACTTTGCCTTTGGTCAATGTCACGGTACAGCTATAACCACTAGCTCCGGGTACAAACCGGTTATACACGCGGTTGAGTGTAAATGGGTAAGACACCTGGTCAGACACAACGGTAGTGGCAATATTGAGTTTTCCGCCATAGGACGCCAGAGTCATCACATGCTGGATACTCAGTCCCTCCGGCAGCAGAATCTTGAACACCATCTGACGACCATTCCATCCACAAATTTCGGTACCCAGGGGCGTTTCAATGCTGGAATACTGTCCCGCATAAAACTCACAGCCGAGGGCAAAGTTCTCTTCGCGCTTGACCTTAATCTCATGTTCACTCTGCTCAATTTTCAACAACGGCGAACGGGTGATCAAGTCCGACATTCTGGCCAGGCCAATCACCGAAGGGGCGCTATTGTAGCCAGAACCGCCGACTGAGATTGCACCCTGGTTACTACCCTGAGCGCGGCGTTCCGCGTCGCGTCGCAACTCTCGCGCCATGGAATCAAGCTTGGTCTGGATGTTATCGCTTTGGCTGTAATCGAGTTCCCAGGAACCTGCAAAGTCTACCGATTCACTGCTCTGTCCCTGTAGTTCGGTTTTTTTCCGGCTACTGCCGCCGCCACTACAGCTGGCCAGCGCCAGGCAACTGGACAACAGCACTGCTACTAATTTGAATTTTAAGTTTGGCGTGTTCATATCGCGCAGTAGTGTACCCCAAGGTCGTAACCAGAGACGACCGCTTCACACAGATTTATATGAAAAAATTGAGTTGCACGCTCAACTGAACAACCCTTCACCGGCAGCCAGGCGTGCACCAAGTTGAGCCACGTGCACAGCACTGCTGCCCTGTGTCATCTCATTGTGACGCATCCACAGGCAAAAACGCCACAGTGGGTAATCACGATCGATACCCATGCCCCCGTGCACATGCTGCGCCGCATAGCTGACCCTGTGTCCCGTGTCGCCCGCCCAGATCTTGGCAATCTGCAGTTCGGTGAGTGCGTCGGCTTCGCTATCCAACAAGGAAATAGCCTGGTAGGTGCTCAGGCGCAGGCACTCAACATCGATATAGCAATCTGCCATGCGGTGACCCACAGCCTGGAAGGTGGCCACCGGGACACCAAACTGTTCGCGCTCAGCGGTATAACTCGCAGCCATGCGCATAGCATTGTCACTGGCACCGAGTTGATGAGCGCATAGCGCAGCGGCGGTGCGCTGGGCGATCCAGCGCATGATCGGCTCTCCGTCGCTGCTACAAATTATCTGTGCTGGAGGAATCCGCACCGCGTCCAGTAGCAACTCATACTGAGGCTCATACGTGGTAACGCGCATGGGATTCAGCGTCACACCGCTGGCTGCCGGGTCAACCAGCACTACAGCAACGCCGCTGTCTGTTCTGGCGGCCAGCAAAACGTACTGCGACTGGAGCGCAAAAGGCACTGAAATTTTTGTCCCCGACAGCCGTAAATCGCCACCATCAAACTCGGCAGTTACTGCCAGCGGGTTCGCTGGATCTTCGTTGAGAGGCTCTGTCAGCGCGGCACTCAACAGAATTTCACCACTGGCAGCCCGCGGCAAAATAGCCTCCTTAAGTGCGTCGGAACCAAACTTCTGTATAGGCAGCATAGCCATCACACAGTGACTGATCGCGGGGATCGGGGCTATGGTGCGACCAACTTCCTCGATAAAGAAGCTCAGTTCACTAAAGCCAAAGCCCATGCCACCATATTGCTGCGCCGTAGCAACGCCAGGCAGCCCAGCTGCCAGCAATTGCCCCCACAGCTCACGGTCAAAGCGCTCCTGCTGATACTCGTCGTAAGCAGCGAGTTTGCCAGGTGTGACCTCCTGCGCGAGGATTTGTCGTGCCAGGCCCTGCACTTCACGCTGCTCTTCTGTCAATCCAAAGTCCATAGCAATAACTCCGCTTAGCGACTGGCGCGAGGCATCCACAGCCCAGCTGCCGAAATAATGTCGCGTTGTATTTCGTTGGTTCCACCGCCAAATGTGATAATTGATGCCGTGCGGAACAAACGTTCAAGTTTGGCGGCCTGGGGCGAGGCCTGCCCAACGCCAGGTTTCACCAGCCCGGCGGGGCCGACAATTTCACCCAGCATGCGAAATACCTCAATAAAAGCCTCAGATCCATACACCTTGGCCGCTGAAGCGTCGGCCATTTCCAGCGTACCTTCGGTCATCGCCCAGGATTGTTTGTAAACAATAAGCTTCATGCATTCTATAAGCGCCCGGCAGCGCGCCAGGTTTTGTTGTACCCAAGGCTGATCTATCACCCTGCCGCCGGCGGGCAACTCGGTATTGCGTGCCCATATCGTCAGTTGATTGAATAGCTGCGAAACCGGGCCAAAATTAATCAAACTGAGTCGCTCCCGATTAAGTTGACCCGTAATCAGCTTCCAGCCACCGTGCAACTCCCCCACCAGATGATCATCACTCACTCTAATATTGTCGTAGTACGTGGCATTGGTGCGCACATCCCCTAGCGTATGTACCGGCGTGCAACTCCAGCCGGGGTCGGAATTAGGCACCAGAAACATGGAAATTCCCTTATGCTTTTTAGCGGCATCCGGGTCAGTGCGAACCGCTAACCAGGTGTAATCACAAAAGTGTGCCAGTGACGTCCACATCTTCTGGCCGTTGATCAGCCATCCATCGCCGTCGCGCACGGCGCTAGTACTTAAATTGGCCAGATCGGTACCAGCGCCGGCCTCGGAGTACCCTATGGAAATCAACAGCTCACCTTGCAGAATTTTTGGCACCAGTTGCTGCTTGATCCAGTCATTGCCGTGTTCCGCCAGTATCGGCCCGACAGATTCGGTCGTCAGGAACGGAAAGGGATAGCCTGCGCGCATCACTTCTTCCACAAAAATAAACTGCTCCAGCGGCGACATATCACGACCGCCCCAGGCTTTGGGCCAGCCAAGCCCGATCCAGCCATCCCTACCCATCTGGCGCAGCGCTTCACGCCACAAGGGCCCGCCGCCCTCTCCCATATCGCGCTCACACTCTGCGGTGAGCGCGGGGGTCATTAAATCGGCGAAGTAAGCTCGCAATTCATCGCGCAAAGCGCGCTGTTGTTCTGTGAACTGTATTTTCATAGACCGGTCTCGGCTGTGTTGCTTCTGTCGGTGGTGCCCGCGGCTAGCTGCGCAATAATACCCCGCCACATTTCATCCGGCGCGGCATAGGGTGCATAGATCGCCAGCCGATCCGCATCAGCGCCATACTTGTCCAGCAACTTACCGGCTATCTCATCAGGCTTGCCGCTGGTGGTGAATGCAGCGAGAAAATCCTGGTCGATAAAGGCACCTAATTCATCCCAGCGCCCCTCTTTCGACAAACGATTCAGCTCTGGCTGCAAATCACCGTAGCCAACGGCTTCCATTGGCGGACGATAAGCCGGTGTGGATGAGTAAAAACCCAGTAAACCTTTGACGCTTTCTGTCGCTATAGCGCGCGCTTCCTCGGTCTCTCCGGTTATCACCATCGCGTTAATCTGAAGTGTGAAGTCATTTCTATCTCGCCCGGCTTTGGACAAGCCGCGCTGCACAGCCGGCAAGGCATGGTCGGTGAGAAATGGCATGTTATTAAAAGGGTGTACGATCAGGCCATCAGCCACCTCCCCCGCCACTTCTGTCATCATCGGGCCGAGTGCTCCCAGCAATATCGGTGGCGGCCCGCAATCCAAAGGACCTGGATTGAACATTGGCGTCATCAGCGTATGGCGATAGTACTTCCCCGTAAAATCCAGCCTGGTACCGTTCTGCCAACAGTCAAAAATCGCCTTCAATGCGAGAATGTACTCACGCATACGCGCTGCTGGCGGGCTGAAATCTACGCCGAAGCGTTTTTCAATGTGCGTCTTGATTTGCGAACCAATACCCAGGAGGAATTTGCCGTTACTGAATTTCTGCAAATCCCAGGCCTGATAGGCCAGATGCATGGGGTTGCGTGGGAATGCCACTGCAATACCCGTCGCTATATCGAGCTTGGGCGCGTGCTCCGCCGCCATTACCAAAGGATAAAACGGATCCCAACTACCTTCGAGGGTATAAACACCATCGTAGCCAATAGCTGCAAGGCGTTTCGCCTCTTCGGCGGCGTCACCCAGCTGGGCATAAAACGGGCCGTCTATCTTCATACATTCTGATCCTGCAAGGTTTTGCGACAATATTTATTGACTGCGCAACACGTTACACCAGGCAGGGCCCACGACCAACACACGACGCGGTGTACCCGGCGCAATATTGCTGTAGTTTAGAAAGATGAACGGCTCGAGCTCGCAACTGCGCTACCATACTGCGCATGGCGTAGTTCAGTATCATCAGAGGTTAACCTAGCAATGTCTTCCAACATGAAAATTGGCATCTGCCTGCCCTATATGAAAGCAGGACTCACGCGAGAGGATTACCTGAAGTGGTTCAGAGCGATCGACGACGGCCCTTTTCATAGCCTGTCATGTGGCGAGAGGATTCACGGCCCAACCTTTGATATGCGCATAGTACTGGCAGCGGCGGCGATGTCCACCACCCGGGTAGAAATTACCCCCACACTCTACGTATTGCCTATGCACAGTGCTACCCGCGTGGCCAAAGAAGTCGCTACGCTGGACATCCTGTCCGGTGGCAGGGTCAACCAAATGGCGGTAGGCTATGGTGGCCGGGAGAAAGATTACCAGGCGGTAGGCGCCCAGTTCCAGGGACGTTATGGCCGCATGGATCAACAGGTTCAGGAACTGCGTAAGGTTTGGCTTGGCGAGGAAGTCGTGTCCGGAGGCGGCATGATTGGCCCAACGCCAATGCGACCCGGTGGACCACAACTACTGGCTGGCGCAATGGGGCCCAAGAGTATTGATCGCTGCTCACACTGGGCCGATGGCCTTTATGCCTGGTCAGGCAACAGCGAGAGTGACGAATTGTCGCGCACCTTCGCCATGGCGGATGATGCATGGCTTAGAAATGGGCGCAGCACGAAGCCTTATCGCCTGGGTGGCTTCTGGTACACACTGGCAGATAACGGCCAGCAAAAACTTTATGATTACGTCTACGAATACCTGTCTATTGCCGGCGCTGAAATCGCCACCATGATGGCTGAATCGGTGCACCGCAGCTCAGCGGACGCCATCGCTGCCGCGCTGGACAACGCCGAGGCCGCCGGTTGTGAGGAAGTATTTATGGTTCCGGCCACAGCTGAAATAACCGAGATCGACCGCTTATGTGATTTGCTGGCTAAAAGATGAGCGTTGAACTTACTCAACTGACAAAAATATTTCCCTGGTCTTGAGCTTGTGTAGCTTGCCACTGGCGTTTTGCGGTAGTGGCTGGTCACGAAAGCGAATGTGCCGAGGCACCTTATAAGTCGCCAGTCGACTTTGCAGATAAGTCCGTAACTCTTGTTCCGTCAATTCATCACCGGGATTCAAATACAACACCAGGGCGAGTTCTTCGCCCATGGCTTCATCAGGCACGCCAAAGACAACATTTTCCTTAACCTGCGGTAGCTCATAGACAGCCTTTTCGATCTCCCCGGGGAAAATATTCTCGCCACCACGAATTACGATTTCTTTTATTCGCCCGGTAATATGCAAAAAGCCATCGTCATCAATGCGCCCGACATCGCCGGTCTTCATCCAGCGCTGCCGGTCGAAAATCTCGGCGGTAGCTTCGGGCCTGCGCCAGTAACCCGGAGTGCAGCCGACACTGAATATCTCTATTTCTCCGCCTTGAGCTGCATTTACCTGCGTTCCTGCAGCATCGACAAAGCGCAAATCAACAATGGGGGACACAATCCCGGCACTATCGGGACTGAGGTCAAATAACGCACCGCTCATAGTAGAACCTATCGCCAGGGTCTCAGTCATGGCCCAGCCTGCCGAGCGGCTGGGTTCACCACACTTTTCCCGAATCAGCTCTGGCAATCCGGCAGGCGTCGCTGCGCCGGCGGCACCTATCCTGATCAACGAACTGGTTGCAAATTTGTCGAAATCAGGATGATGCAATAAGTCCTGCAGTACGGCCGGCACGCTGGTCAGCCCTGTTATTTTTTCCGCCTGAATAAGTTTCAGTGCCGCACCTGCATCCCATTTGTACATCATAACCACTTTCTGGCCCGTATGAATGGGTAGAATAAACCCGGACAATAAACCAGTGCCGTGAAACAGCGGCACGGTAAGCATGGGCGTCTCACGCTCAGCCCCGCCTTTAAACTCCCTGGCGCCTTCCAGTTCCATCACCAGATAGCCCAGGAAAAACATATTCATCAACGACTGGCACATGGCGACATGCCGATGCAAAACACCTTTAGGAAAACCCGTGGAGCCGGAGGTATAGAGGATGACACAGGGATCTGCGCCTGAAATTTCCGGAATCTGGTAAGACTTGCCCTGCCCTGCCGCTACCACGGACTCAAAATGCCGCACATGTTGATTTTCCTGGCGCTCATGACGGTCGGCCACCAGCAGCGCGACGAGATCCAACTCCGGCAGCAGTGCCTCTATCAGGGCCAGTCGTGGCGCATCGCAGACCAATACCTTGCAGTCCGAATCGTCCAGCGCGTAGCGCAGCTCTTCAGTCTTGCCCCAGCTATTTACCGGCACGGCTATTGCCCCAATCAACGTGGTTGCAGCATAGGCTATTACCCACTCGGGATTATTGCGCATGGCAATCGCTACGCGATCACCCTTGCTCACGCCGAAATCGGCCTGCAGGCTCGCCGCCAACGCATCCACCTGGCGAAAAAATCCGGCGTAAGTTAATCGTTGACCTTCGTAAATAATGAACTCTAGTTCGGCATGTGCGCGTGCGCCCTGCAAAACATCTACCAGCGTTTTCGGCGCGTGCTTGTACACCCTGTAGCTGCAGCCATCCAGCTCCAGATCTTCCAGTTCAAAGAATCCACCTGGCGCGATAATTTCATTTTTTTTACTATGCACAGCTGCAGGCGTTAACGACATCAGCGTTGTCCTTCTAAGCGCGGTTATTACAAGCCCGACACTGTAATACAAACGCTTGTCCTGCGCTTGTGCCAGTTACAATTTGCACAGGACGGTTCAACAAGCGAAACCTCCATTACCGCGAAAAAGCGCGGCAAGGGCTAATTTTTCTGCCATCAGGGCTCCCTCACAAGGCACTGAGTCGATATACTCGCCAGCGACTGGGTAAACAACCCCACTACACCCACAAGGAGCTATTCATGGCAAAGCGCGTGTACCTGTTCAACGAAGGTAGCAAGGACGACCGGGATTTACTGGGTGGCAAGGGTGCCAACTTGTGCGAGATGACCAGCCTTGGACTACCTGTGCCTTTCGGATTCATCATTACCACCGCAACCTGCCGTGAGTTTTTTCAAACAGGCAACAAATTACCCGCGTTACTGGAACAGGAATACCGGATCGCACTGGATTTCGTCGAGAAAAAGATGGGCGCGCGCTTTGGCGATCCTGAAAACCCCCTGTTGTTTTCGGTTCGCTCCGGCGCGCCGGTCTCCATGCCCGGAATGATGAACACGATTCTCAATCTGGGGCTTAACGATGAGATAACCGCCGGGATGGCCGAAAAAACAGGCAACCCCCGCTTCGCTTATGACTCCTACCGCCGTTTTATCCAGATGTTCGCCGACGTGGTCATGGGTGTGGATGGCGCGAAATTTGAACACGAACTCAGCCAGTACAAGACAGCCCAGGGTAAAGCCCTGGATGTAGATATGACCGCTGAAGACTGGCAGGAAATAGTTCGTATCTACAAAACCCTGGTGGATTTCCCCGAAGATCCCTTTGAGCAGCTCAAGCTGGCGGTGGAGTCGGTATTTATGTCCTGGCACACCCCTCGGGCCATCGTCTACCGGGAAATGAACAATATCCCCGACAGCCTGGGCACCGCCGTGAGTGTGCAAGCCATGGTATTCGGCAACTTTGGCGACGATTCGGGTTCCGGTGTCGCTTTCACCCGCAACCCCGCCACCGGCGAGCATCAGTTTTTTGGCGAATATTTATTCAATGCCGCAGGTGAAGACGTGGTGGCGGGCATCCGTACTCCGTTATCAGTCGCTGCACTGGGCGAGCGTATGCCTGCGATTTACGACGAATTATTCGAGACCCAGAAGCTGCTGGAGAAGCACTACCGGGACATGCAGGATATCGAATTTACCGTACAGGAAGGCAAGTTCTATATGCTGCAAACACGCAGCGGCAAGCGCACGGGCAGAGCCTCGGTAAAAATAGCTGTGGATATGGTCAATGAGGGCCTGATTAGCGAAAAAGAAGCACTGATGCGCGTTTCCACCGACCACGTTGAAGCCTTTCTGCACCCCATGGTCGACCCTGCGGCCAAAACCGACATCGTCGCCAAGGGACTACCAGCCAGTCCCGGGGGGGCTACCGGCCAGGTGGTGTTCTCCGCCGAAGAAGCGGAACAGGAAGTTGCAGCCGATCACAAGGTGATACTGGTGCGCCGGGAAACAACGCCGGAAGATATTCATGGCATGAGAGTGGCTGAGGGGATTCTGACGGAACTGGGCGGCATGACCTCACATGCCGCCGTCGTCGCAAGAGGCATGGGCGTCTGCGCCATTACCGGCTGCGAGGCGCTCACCATCGATTCCGCGGCTGGCACAGTGACCACAAATGACGGCGTGTTGATAAAACGTGGGGACGTTATCACCCTGGACGGCACCTCCGGTGAAGTGATGCTGGGTGATATTGCCAAGACCGAGGCCAGTTCCAGCGACGACTTCCAAACGCTATTGTCCTGGGCAGACAAACACCGTCGACTTAAAGTCAGGGCAAATGCGGAAACGCCGGAAGACGCAGCCAAGGCCAGGGAACTGGGCGCCGAGGGCATAGGCCTGTGCCGCACAGAGCATATGTTCTTCGCCGCAGATCGCATTGACGTCATGCGCGCCATGATTTTGTCCGAGGACAAGCAAGAGCGTCAAACTTATCTGGATCAGCTACTGGCATTCCAGCACGACGATATTCTGCAGTTGTATAAGATAATGGACGGCCTGCCGGTAACTATACGCCTGCTGGATCCACCGCTGCATGAATTCCTGCCCCAGACGGATGAAGATATCAACGCCCTCGCACTCCGAATCGGTAAGCCAGCGGACAAAATTCGGGAAATTACCGAGCGTATGTCCGAAGTAAATCCTATGCTGGGATTTCGCGGTTGTCGCCTGTCAGTGGTGTACCCGGAAATTACCGAGATGCAGGTCAAAGCGATTATCAGCGCCGCAGCGGACGCCACCGAACAGGGTTATAAGCCGCTGCCAGAAATCATGATTCCCCTGGTGATCAACGTTCGTGAAATTCGCCTGATCACTGAAATTATCGACAGGGGTATCCACGCGATCCTGAAAGAAAAGAACGTCTCTATTCCGTACAAGATTGGCACCATGATGGAAACGCCCCGCGCCACCCTGGGGGCGCATCGATTGGCACCAGAGGTCGAATTCATGAGTTTTGGCACCAATGACCTGACCCAGATGACCTACGGTTTTTCACGGGACGACGCGGGTAAGTTTATCCCCAGGTACCTGGAGAAGAAACTGATCGACGCCGACCCCTTCGTATCACTGGATCAACGGGCTGTAGGCCGCTTGATGGAGATAGCCGTAAACGAAAGTCGAGCGGTGAAAAAGGGCATTAAATACGGCATATGTGGTGAACATGGAGGCGACCCCCGCTCCATTCGCTTTTGTCACGACCTCGGCCTGGACTATGTATCCTGCAGCCCATTCAGGGTGCCTATCGCCAGGATAGCAGCCGCCCAGGCCAATGTCGGTATCGACAATCAGGACTGAGTCCCGATTAACGCAGTTCAACAGGGGCCGGAAGCACCGGCCCTAGTCCTCCAACAGTTGCTCTTTCAATACAAATTTCAACACTTTACCGGCAGGATTGCGCGGCAGAGCAGCCACCACGTGCAACCGCAGGGGCATCTTGTAACGGGCCAGCAAGGTCTGTGAGAACTCGCGTAACTCCTCAATGGTCAGCTCATGGTCCGCATGCAGTGCAGCAACTGCAGTCACCGCCTCACCCCACTTTTCATCAGGCAAGCCGATAACCGCTACCTCAGCTATAGCCGGATGCTTGTACAACACACCCTCCACCTCGGCCGGGTAAACATTCTCACCACCGGATATCACCATATCCTTGAGCCGGTCGCAGATGAACAGGAAGCCATCCTCATCCAGATATCCGACGTCACCGGAATGAAACCAGCCCTGTTGGTCTATTGCTTCGGCTGTTGCCTGGGGGCGATTCCAGTAGCCCTTCATAATGTTAGGACCGCGCAAGCATATTTCTCCGCGCTCGCCTGTAGCCAGCGGTTGGTTGTTGTCGTCAACAATCCGCGTATCGCAATACAGTGGCGATTGCCCCGCCGAGCCTAACTTGCTGATTGCCCATTCCGGGGTCAAAAACGAAGAAAAAGGCGCAGTCTCGGTCAACCCGTAACCCTGACAGAAGTCCACTCCGCGAGCAGCGTAGGTCTCGATCAATGACTCTGGAACCGGAGCAGCACCACAGATCAGTGTTTTGATAGAGCTTAAGTCAGTTGTGGCAAATTGCGGCTGCTGAGACATAAACAAATACATGGCTGGCGCACCAAACATGTGGGTAATTTTATAGCGTTCAAAATCCCCCAACACCTGTCCGGCATCAAAGTTGCGCAATAACACCAATGTAGAGCCCATATGGAATGAGCCCAGGGTACCGACGTTCAATCCGCCAATATGAAACAAGGGCGCGACCGTGAGTATTACGTCGTCCCTGGATCCACCAAAAGCCAGCATGGCATTAAAATTATTCCATAAGATATTGCCATGGGTCAGCATGGCACCCTTAGGCAGACCGGTAGTACCGGAGGTATACATAATGATCGCTACATCGTGCTGAGAAACCGATACCGGCTCGATCAAAGGCTCGGCCGCCGCGCGTTCTGATAAAAGATGACGCCACCCGGGTGCTTCACTTTCGGAACTAAAAAAATGCTGACAACATAAAGAGGGAATGGCGGGCTGGACCACCGGTTGCAGAGCATCATCCACCACCAGCGTGTGGATACCTGCATCGTTAATAATAAAGGTCAGTTCTTCTGCCGTCAGTCGAAAGTTCAGCGGTACGAAAATAGCGCCCAGTGCCTGCGCTGCAAACAGAGTCTCCAGCAGGGCCGGGTGATTAAATCCAAGATACCCTACCCGGTCTCCGAGACAGACGCCACTCGCGCGAAGCAGGCTTGCCTGGCGGCGCACCCTGTCAGCAAATTCACCGTACTGGATTTTCTCCCCTTCAAAAATCAGGGCGATTCGTTCCGGATTCAAGTCTGCTCGACGCAATGTCGTAGCGGCAAGGTTTGGTTCTATTTCAGGTCTGTGCAAGGGAAACTCCTTCAAAAAGTCTTATCGTTATATCTACCGGCTGATCCGGTACGAAAAGGGGATACTATCATGAGTAGAATGGCCGTAGAATCATTGCCGCGAAACATCACATAACGGGGCAGCGTCCAATGAACGATAGTACATGGCAAGTCTTCAATCTGGAGGAAATCAAAGGCAAAATGCAGGGCGCAGCCGTTGAATACCTTGAGTTCCTCAACGTCCCAGCCCTGAATTGCGGCATTTATTTCCTCGCCGCAGGCAGCACTGATATGCAAGCACCCCACGACGAGGACGAGGTTTACGTGGTCATCAGTGGTAAAGCGCGCATGCGCCTGGGTGAGGAAGACCGCAATATTGGCCCTGGTTCCCTGCTGTATGTAGGCGCTGCCACGGAGCACTCGTTCTTTGAAATCGAAGAAGACATGACCCTACTGGTGATGTTTGCCGCCACGCCACTGGAGCCTAGCTAAGCAGTAAATCGGGGTCATTACGGGTACAAATACGCGGTATTTCTACTGAACTATTAAGCCTGAAGGCAAAATCTGCTACCGTTGCGCCACTTATCATGTAGTGGAGCAGCACCGCGATGACCAGCAGTTTTTTTCCTCCCCAGCGCACGCTTATGGGCCCCGGCCCTTCTGATGTCTCACCACGGGTACTCGGTGCTTTAGCACGCCCCACCATCGGTCACCTTGACCCCCAGTTCATCAAGCTGATGGATGAAATTAAAGAGCTGCTGCAATACGCCTTCCAGACCAAAAATGAGCTAACAATGCCCATTTCAGCTCCCGGTTCCGCCGGCATGGAGGCCTGCTTCGTGAACCTGGTATCGCCAGGAGATAAAGTCATTGTCTGCCAGAACGGCGTATTTGGTGGGCGCATGATGGAAAACGTAGAGCGCTGCGGTGGCACCGCCATTATGGTACACGATACCTGGGGCGAACCAGTGAGCATAGACAAGGTAACGGCCGCCTTTGACCAGCATCCCGATGCCAGCATTCTGGCGTTCGTCCATGCCGAAACCTCCACCGGCGTCTGCAGTGATGTCGCCTCACTGTGTAAATTGGCCACTGCACGCGGTGCCTTGTCTATCGTTGATGCCGTGACATCACTGGGTGGCATTCCATTACTGGCCGATGAATGGGGCGCAGACGCTATTTACTCCGGCACTCAAAAATGTCTGTCCTGTGTGCCGGGTATCTCACCGGTCACTTTCAGTGCGCGGGCAGTTGAGCGCATCAAAAACCGTGAGCATAAGGTACAGAGCTGGTTTCTGGATATGCAACTGATCATGGGCTACTGGGGGGGTAGTAAGCGAGCTTACCACCACACGGCGCCGGTCAATGATCTGTATGCTCTGCATGAATCCCTGGTAATGCTGACAGAAGAGGGCCTGGACGCAGCGCATCAGCGCCATCGGCGCAATCATGAAGGACTAGTGGCCGGACTGGAAGCAATGGGGCTGGAGATGGCGGTAGCGCCTGAATGTCGTTTGCCACAACTCAATTTGGTGTTGATCCCTGAAGGCGTTGATGACGCCGCCGTGCGCACGGCCTTATTGGATGAGTTCGACCTGGAAATTGGGGCCGGATTGGGGGCCCTGGCCGGAAAAACCTGGCGTATTGGGCTGATGGGCTTTGCCAGTAGCGAACGCAATGTGGTGTATTGCCTGAACGCACTCGAAGCGGTATTAGACAGGCAAAATGCGCCGATTAACAGGGGCCAGGCACTGCCTGCTGCGCTGGCAGTGTTCAAAAAATAGCTGGTATACGCAGAGGTTAGCTTCCAGTAAGCATCCGCCACATCAATGCTACCCTCCCGTTGCCGGTATCGCGATGCACGCGGTAAGCCACGTGCTCTTCGCGCCCCGCTTCGGGGTGTAATTCAATACTCCACAACGGCACCACCTGGTTGGGAATCATCGAGTAGCGAATATCAATAATGCGATTGGCATACAGCGGGTCCCGCGCGATATAACCATTACTAAACCAGCGGAAACGTTCGATATCCAGTGCTTGTTGTGAGCCCCGGTCCAACCACGGCATATCCCGGTCAAGTACCAACTTCTCCACAGAATTACCGACAAATATCCGCGGCGCGACCCTGGCGCGCACGGCATCTACATAGAACCGATCATCGGTCTCATAAACGATCTTCCACACCGCAATGTTGGCAAAACTGGGTTTAGCTTCCAGGCGCACCGGTGTATGTCCGCGTTGCTGCGCCAACTGGTACCCCATGGCAATCGCCTCGTTGCGCTGCGACCAACCCAGCGTCATATAGGCCAGCGCCCATACCAGGGCCAACCGGGCAAACAAGGGGCGCCTCTTTTTGCCGGCCAGCACCACGGCCACCAGAATAGGAACCGTGAATAGGGGATCAATGATAGAAATCGTATTCCATGCAATGCGCTCGTGACTGAAAGGCCATAGCAACATCGTGCCATAGGTGGTACACGCGTCTAGTAGCGCATGGGTGGCGTAACCCAGAGTGCAAAACAGCCAGGACTGGCGAAACGACAGGCCGCGGCGGCGACCAATAATATAATGCAGCACTCCTGCGCAAATCAGTCCGCCAAAAGGAATAAAAATCAGCGAGTGCGTGAACTGCCGATGGTACTCAAGAAACAATAATGGATCGGTAGCGGAGCGTATTAATACATCCAGGTCTGCCGACATCCCCGCCAGGAAACCCAACAGGCCGGCGCTGGCAGCATAACGACCGGCGACGCTGGCCTGCGGCAATGCAGCGCCCAGTACACCCTGGGTAAGCGGATCCATTAATCGACCCGTCGCAATGTATTTACATCTTTATGGTCGTTCGACTTTTTGTCATAAATATCCAAAATGGTGTCATCGGCCGGATCCCACAACCAAAAACCCAACTGCTCGTGAAATACCTCATCGTTGGATTTACGGCTCACCACCTGGTGGTAACGTACTATCGACAAGGTTTGCTGTTCTGCGTTGGTAACATCGCCAGCCGCACCAAACGTAATCGTCTCGTAAAAGGGGTTGCGCTCTTCACCGTCAGGTTCTGGCGCTCTGTCCACTCCCTTATCGCCTTTCCAGACCCCGACCAGAGCAGCCAAGGGGCCATAATTAATGCCGTCAATCGTAGTATGCTCTATCACCGCATGCGACTCCTATGCCTGAAAATCGGACTATTAAGGTACATAAATCTGTCACAACAGACCACTGCGAGGATACAATTCATTGTGAGCTGACACAGCATACAGATAACGCCCACCATTAAAAATGTACCGGAACTACAAAACCCGGTCTAGTACACGGAGATGATTGGATGAAAGGTACCACCATTACTGCCCTTGCCAGTGTCCTTGCACTGGCGGCCTGCACTACCAACCCCTATACCGGTGAACAGCAGGCCAGCAAGACCGCTACTTATGGTGCCGGTGCGGCGGCTGTGTGTGGCCTGATCGGTGCTATGGATTCCCGCGAGAAAGCGCGCAATGCAGCCCTGGGCTGTGGTCTGGTGGGTGCCGGTGTCGGTGCCTATATGGACGTGCAGGAAGCGAAATTGCGTGAGCAGCTGCAAGGTACCGGCGTACAGGTAGTGCGCGAGGGCGATAACATTCGCCTAATCATGCCTGGCAATATTACTTTTGAAACTGACTCTTATAACCTGAAGGACAGTTTTTACCCGGTGTTGAATTCCGTGGGCCTGGTACTGGCCAAATACGCCGATACCACGATGCGGGTAACCGGCCATACGGACAACACCGGCAGTCGCGAGTACAACCAGAGACTGTCTGAACGCCGCGCCAGAAGTGTGGCAGATTACCTGGCGACGCAGAGCGTGGCCTCAGCTCGCATGTATGTTCAGGGCGTAGGACTCGAGCAACCCATTGCGGACAATAGCAGCGCCAGTGGCCGCGCCATGAATCGCCGCGTGGAGTTGTATATATTGCCAAAAACCAGCTAGCAAAATCAGGCTTAATCAATATCGAATGAGTAATAAAGATCCACTGAGTTCTCCAGGCTGCTCACCACCTCCAGCCACAAACGCGTACCCAGGTATAATCTGGCGGTAAGCACGTTCACTGGCTCGTACAGACCAAAGCCATAAGAAAGGTATAACCTGCCGCCGAGATACCCGCTTACGGTGGCCGCAGTGTCGTCCTCCGTAGATTCAGCACCAAACTCCACATTGCTTACCCCGGGAATACTGTTCAACTCGGTGACCAGGGTGGAACGGTTGACAACGCCTGAGGCAAGACTAAGTGCTACCGCTGTGCCATCGGCACCAGCGCCCGTATCCAACCCTCTGCCCCGCACCAGGTAAGACATGGCTTCGCTTTGCGGCATGTCAGGCTCTGAGTACACTTCCAGTGTGAGCTCCTCTTCCAGGCGCCCACGCACTTGTACACCAGCCGTAACATTACCGGCACTGATGACGCGCTCTGCCCGCACATTCAGCGCTGGATTGCCGGGTGGGCCGGTGAAACTGAATATGCCGCGCTTGATACGTAAACGCTGCTGATAGGCACGCAATTCGCCGCCAATAGTATTGAGGGTACCGAACATCTGTAGTGGCTGCCCGGCTCGCTGCAACAGATGCAGATTACCGCCCAGCGTAGTTTGCAGCAGGTTGCCCGTCACCTTAAAACGATCCTGGATCCTGACCCATACATCCATACTGATATCGAAAGGCAACTTCTCCTGTATCAGTGCCCCCGTATAGTCTACCTGTACCACATCGGCAGAGACGGCAACGCTGCCCTCCGGCAGCTGTTCAAATTCCAATACCCCCTCGTGGACAAATAACTCCCCTGACAAATCCAGCAAGCCGCGACTGGCGGTGACCTTGAGATTCTCTGAGATGGTCAATTCTGTAGACGGGGGATACAGTACACTATGATTTTCGCCCTGCAGCCCCAGCTCCAATCGCAGCTCTGGTTCGGTAATTAGCTCACCTGTCAATTGCAGATCACCACCGCCGAGTATGCCATTACCACGCAACCGAACTCGATTCCCCAACGCCTCCAGGGTCAGGTTAAATCCGGTCAATTCAGTGGGATTACCCACCATAGCCAATCCGCCTTGCGCCAGCGTCAACACACCATTGGCCAGCGGCTGGTCAACCGTTCCACCCAACTGCAGACTGCCTGCAACATCCCCTTCCAACCTGGCAAGAGTCGGCACAAATGACGCCAGCGTGCCTAACTGCACGTGATCGAAACTCAGCGTGCCAGACAACTGATCGTCCCGGCCTGGCGGCAAGAAAAACTCCAGGCCCAGGGTTCTGCG
>JBALVO010000013.1:36275-50908 GCA_036961445.1 Halioglobus sp. | reverse complement strand
ACATCTGTCTTCATCTTCTTGTTAAACAGCATCCATAACCGCTGGGGTTTGGATAAACGGTCGGGACTAGCCCGAACCGCGGAGGCGTATTATACCGACCGCCGTCGTCAAAGCAACATTAAATTTCATAATTCTGTCGCTTTACTGCCTTCGAACCTCGCTCCGCATTTATCACTAAGCGATTGAAACTGCTCGGTTTTTGATCGCTTTAAAACGACCTTTGCGGTGCCGGTCATACCGAAGGGAGGCGAACTATACGCAGACAATATTGTAAGCGCAAGCGCTTTGCCCGGAAATTCAGGAAAAGCGCATTTTTGCCTTTATTGGCGCCCCGGGTCGCACGACTGAAGTGCTCAATTCACCTCAAACAGGTGGTATTTCTTCTTGCCCAGTTTCGCCAGGTAAAAGCGGCCATAGAGCGCGCCCGCCGGGGCAAAGCAGTTTGCCACTGCAGCGTTATCATGCCAGCTCAAAACGTTCCCGTTCAGCGCAACAGCGCTTCGAACCAGCGCATCCTTCACCTGCTTGCCAGAATTAGCCATGCCCGCATCCGTCAACATCTGGGTAAGCGTCTCCGGAAACGCCGTTCGCAGCACGGTGCTGGCTGGCAAACCATCCTGGCGCAATTGCAACATATCGCTTTCATCCAGCGCCTGAAGTGAACCACTAAACAAAGCATCTGTAATACGCACCGCCGCATCCAGCCCGCCCTGGCCATGCACCAGACGCGTGACCTCTCGGGCCAGCACTACCTGTGCCTCAGGCCTACCCTGGCGCTCGGCGTCCGCCTGCTCAATGGCGTCTATCTCAGCGACCGTCATAAAAGTGAAATATTTAAGAAAGCTATAGACATCTGCATCTGCTGTACCCAGCCAGAACTGGTAAAACGCATAGGGGGAGGTACGCGCTGGATCAAGCCAGACCGTACCCGACTCCGTCTTACCGAACTTGGTACCGTCAGATTTTGTGATTAAAGGCATGGTCAGACCAAACACCTGATTGCCATGCATGCGGCGAGTCAGATCAATGCCACCGGTGATGTTACCCCATTGATCAGAACCACCTACCTGCAAACTGCAGCCATAGCGCCTGTTAAGCTCGGCAAAATCAAATGACTGCAGGATCATGTAGGTAAACTCGGTATAGCTGATGCCGCTGCCTTCTCGCTCCAGGCGCTGCTTTACGGATTCCTTCTGGATCATGGCATTAATGGAGAAGTGTTTACCTACGTCGCGCAAAAAAGACAGCACGTCCATCTCTGCGGTCCAGTCCAGGTTATTAACGACCTCAGCAGAGGCATCTCCGGCTTCAAAATCGATAAACTGTGACAATTGATGTTTGATTTTCTCTACCCAGCCGCGCACTACATCAGCCGTATTGAGCTGTCGCTCCTGCGCCTTGAAGCTAGGGTCGCCAATCAAACCGGTAGCGCCACCGACCAGCGCCAGCGGCTTGTGCCCTGCCAACTGGAATCTTCGCAACATCAACAACGGCACCAGCGAACCAATGTGCAGGCTGTCCGCAGTGGGATCAAAGCCACAGTATAATGTGCGCATACCACCGTCCAGCCAGGCAGGAAGGTCGTCTTCACCTGCGATCTGGAAAATCAATCCGCGAGCGCGGAGATCATCGAGTAATGCACTGCTCATGGGGCTTTTCCGGTTTTGGGGTTGCTGTTAAAATCAGGGGGCGCCAACGATACAACACCCCCCAAAAAATGCAAACCCTGCTATATATCCCCGCTGTTGAATTGCCTCGTTTTTTTATATACTGCGCGTGCACGCACCAAAGAGAATCCAGGGGATATGTCAGCAGGTAAACGACCGCGGGGGGCAACCGCGATTCGCAACGATCAGATACAACTGCCACAGTTCAGTCTGCCGCAGTTCAACCTGCCGTCCAGGCAGGTGCTGGCGGCTATTGCAGCTATTGTACTTATCGTTGGCGCGATCATCTTGACGCCTTCCAGCAACAACGACACTACCGCACGAGACGAACTCGAGGTAGAGGCGCGCGTGACACAAACTGAATCAGCACCCGGCACCACTGCCGACTTTACGATAGCCCCTGTTATCGAACCGGAGATAACCACCACAGATCCACGCTGGTCACAGCAGACGGTGAAAAGTGGCGATAACCTGTCATTGATATTCAAACGGGCCGGTTACAACGACGGTGACGTGCACCGGGTAGTCAGCCAGGCCAACGATGGCAAGGCTCTGGCACGGATTTATCCCGGACAGACCATCTCTTTTCAGGCCGATGACACAGGGACATTGAGCGCCCTGCGCTACGTGAAATCTCCCTTGCAGACCATACTGTATAACCACGGCGATGCAGGCTTTTACAGCGAGATAGTGACCCGCACGCCAGAAGTCCGCGAATCCTGGGCCACTGGCGTGATCACCTCTTCATTGTTTCTTGCCGGGCAGAAAGCCGGACTATCCCACAATATGATTATGGAGATGGCCAACATATTTGGCGGCGTCATAGACTTCGTCCAGGATCCGCGCAAGGGCGATACCATTCACCTGGTGTATGAAGATCTTTATCTGGATGGGGTGAAGTACAAGGATGGTGAGATTATTGCCGCGGCCTTTATCAACCAGGGTAAAACCTTCAATGCATTTCGCTATACCGATGCCAGTGGTGACGTCAGTTACTACAATGAGCAAGGCATCAGTATGCGCAAGGCCTTCCTGCTGGCACCGGTAGACTTCAGCCGTATCAGCTCCAATTTCAACATGCGCCGACTGCATCCTATTTACAAAACCAACCGCCCGCACCGCGGCACAGACTATGCAGCATCAACCGGCACTCCGGTTTACGCCGCTGGCGACGGCCGCGTGTCCAAGGCCGGTTATAGCAAGGCCAATGGTAACTACGTGTTCATCCAACACGGCGAACAGTACGTTACCAAATACCTGCACCTGCACAAGCGCAAGGTAAAGAAGGGGCAGCGTGTCTCCCAGAGCCAGGTGATCGGCACCGTAGGCTCCACTGGCGCAGCCACCGGACCACACCTGCATTACGAATTCCTGATGGATGGCGTGCATCGCAACCCGCGCACCATCCACAAAAAGCTGCCCAAGGCCAAAGCCCTGCCCGCAGCAGAAATGGCGCAGTTCAGGCAATCGATCAACGCCGCTTCTGAACAGCTCGCCTCCCTACGCTCGAATAGCCAGCTGGCAATGGCTGAACCGGGCGACACTCCTGCAGCCAGCAACTAATCACCGTATGAGCGACACCCTGTATGTCGGGCTAATGTCAGGCACCAGCGTGGACGCCATCGACAGCGCATTAATACGGCTTGGCACTGCTGGCGTGGAGCTGCTGGCGACACATGAGCACGCTATTCCTGCGGCCACCAGGGCGCGCATTGCTGCAATCAGCCACGCCGGGCCTGACGAAATCGAGCGCATGGGCACACTGGACCGGGAACTGGGGCAGTTGTTTGCCAGCGCCACCAGGGCGTTACTGGCAAGCGCCAATACCACCGCGGACCAGGTGACAGCCATCGGCAGTCACGGGCAAACCATACGCCACCGCCCGCCTTCTGGTGTGCGAGTCGGCGAGAACCCCGACCTGAAAAGCTTCACGCTGCAAATAGGTGACGCCAATACCATTGCTGAAAACACGGGTATTACCACTGTGGCCGACTTCCGCCGCAGAGACATCGCCGCAGGAGGCGAGGGGGCACCGCTGGCGCCGGCTTTTCACGCCGCCGCTTTTGCCAAAGAAGGCGTGAACCGTGCCATCGTTAATATCGGCGGCATCGCCAATGCCACCCTACTGCAAGGAATGCACCTACACAGTGGCTTTGACACCGGCCCCGGCAACACATTGCTGGACCACTGGATAACGCGTCATCTTGGCGAGCCCTTTGATCGCAACGGCCAGTGGTCTGCACGCGGAGAGGTCGTACCCGAAGCCCTGGAGCACATGCTGCAACACCCCTATTTCAACAAGTCGGGGCCACGCAGTACGGGCAAGGAGATGTTCAATCTTAAGTGGCTGGATAGCTGCCTGGCCGGACAAAACAATCGGTCGCCACAGGACATTCAGGCGACGCTGGCAGAACTTACTGCAATCAGCATCGTCAACGCTATTAATGTCAGTGATGTAGATATAGCGGAGATCTATATCTGTGGCGGCGGCGCCCATAACACCGACCTGATGCGCCGGCTAGATCAAAAACTGGCGCCGGCGACGCTGGGCAGTACTGCCCTTATTGGCATGCACCCGGACTGGGTAGAGGCCGCGACTTTCGCCTGGCTGGCCAGCCAGACACTGAGCGGAATGGCTGGCAACGCCCCGGTTGTTACTGGCGCCAGAGGATCAAGGGTACTTGGAGGTATCTATCCTGGCGGGCGCTAAAAGTAGAGGTAGTTGTTCTCGCGTCGCAAGCGTTGAAGTTCGGCAGTCGCATAGGCAACCGTTTCAATAAAGGGTTGTAGGTCTTCCTCATCAACCCCATTGCCGCCCATCCAGGTCCGGCAAGCCTTGATGTCAATTACGCCCAGAGCTGACAGACTGGCAGCCAGGTCCACGGTTGCTTTATTTGACAGGTAGTTCTGGCGCAACAGGCTTCTCAACACTGGCCCATGTAGCAAAAAGGTGACTTCTGATGGATCTTCCTGGGACACCGTGCCGTCCAGTAATAGCTGCTCCGCTCGCTCCAGTAATTGCTGAAATTCGTCGATCGTCTGCAGCTCGATATCAACCACATAACGCTGACTATCATCCTGTGGAGCGTCCTGTGCCTGCACCGCGCAGACCAGCAATCCGGCCAACAGCAACGGCAACAGTCTCATTAACGAGAAGCTCATCAGTTAGGCTGATCTAGATGGAGAAGGATGAACCACAGCCACAAGTTGCGGTTGCATTGGGATTATTGATCACAAAACGAGACCCCTCCAGGCCCTCGGTATAATCTACCTCAGAACCGGCCAGGTACTGAAAGCTCATAGGATCGACCAACAAGGTGATGCCGTCTCGTTCCACAGCAGTGTCATCTTCGGCAGCCAGCTCATCGAAAGTGAACCCATACTGAAAACCCGAGCAACCGCCACCAGTGATAAACACCCGTAGCTTTAGCTCGTCGTTTTCTTCCTCGGTCACCAGCTCCCGCACTTTCTGCACCGCACGGGCAGAAAGATTGATACTCGATGGACTAAATGTTTCCGCTACAGACATTATTCACTTCCGGGCCTGACAACAGGCGCCATTCAATTTTGCGACCGCTCATTATCTTAAATCCGACTAATTTAGTCAACTATAGACGAAGTCGTCACAGCAGCAGCACGTTTCTCGCCAGCGACGATCGCTTCAACCCCGGAGTCCGCTATTTTTCCCTTAGCCTTCTCCGCTGTCACGACATGCGACAAACTTCCGTTGACCTCGGAGCCCGCCGCCATCTCGACCAGCGTATAAAAGACATTGCCTTGCACCCGCCCCTTGGATGCCAACTCAAGATGTTTACTCGAATAAACATCCCCCTGCACCACACCATTAATGATAACGGCCGGAGCCCGGATATCGCCTTCAATCCGCCCCTTTCCTACCACGCGAACCAGGGCATCCTTGTCTGGCTGGGCAATTATATTACCCTGCACCAGGCCTTCGACATCAAGGTTGCCGCTGAAATGTATATCACCAACAATCACCGTATCAGGGGAGATCAGGGTCGTACTGCCAGACACATTGAATGCGGACTTTTTACTTCCCAACATGGGTAAATCTCTCCTGTAATTGCCAGGGATACTGCTCCCGAGCCTCGGCCTGACGCGGCTTGCTCGCAGTGGCCACCACGCTCACTCCCGTGGGCTCAAATCCCTCAGGGAGCACCAATTCACCTTCTATAGCCTGAAAATATCGAAAACGCAATGCCAGCACGCCATCATCAAGATCATCCGAGAGCTGCGACAAGGGGTATGTCATCGGCTTTTCGTCCAATACACCGGACACTTCCGCATACAGTTCTCCCTTAAGCAATTCATGCTTACGCGCCTCCTGCTGGACCACAATGCGGAAGGCAAAGCGCTGGGGCTGTTCGGTGGCGATTAATTCGATCATACGCAGACTCAAGCCGTTGGCGATTTCTTCCGGCGCCATCAAGCTCTTATAAAAGCGCAGACCCTCTTCCTGATCAGCTATGCGCTCTTTCTGGGAGGCCAACTCCTGACGCACCATCTCCAGGGCCCTGCGGTCCATTTCATGTCGCGTACGTTCTATATCCAGCTCGCCACGTACCGCGGTCAACTCTTCCTGAGTCCGCGGCAGCTCCAGCTGCATATCCCGGTAGGACTCCGTGTCTATACCCATACCATTGTAGGCCGCGCTTTGACCCAAATAAAAACCTGCACCCAGCACCAGAACCGCGCCCAGAGCCAACGTCAGGATAAGCACCCATTTGCGTCGCTGACTATAGTAAGCGGTAACAGAGCGATAACGATGAGCAATCATAGCAGTGGCATATCAGGGTAGCAGGCCAACCTGGCGCAGCCCCATATCCTCGGGCAGACCCAGCATGATATTCATGTTTTGCAAGGCCTGACCGGAAGCACCCTTAACCAGGTTGTCTATGGTGGCCATCACCACCACCGTGTCGCGCTGTTGCGGCACTGCGATGGATAGCTGGCAACGATTGGCCCCTTTCACAGTGCGCGTCTGGGGGAACGTGCCCGCCGGTAACACGTCCACAAAAGGCTCATCGGCATACCAATTCTCATACAACGACTGCAGATCTTGTGCTTCACCGCTAAGCCGGGCGAATAAGGTTGAATGAATACCGCGAATGACAGGCAACAGGTGCGGCACAAACGTGACCTGCACCGGCTGCCCGGCAATATCCGACAAGCCTTGCTCAATCTCCGGCAAATGCCGATGCCCGTTAACGCCATAAGCCTTAAAGCTGTCGGACACTTCACTCAATAAATTATCTATTTTTGCCTGGCGCCCGGCACCACTGACTCCCGACGCTGAACTTGCGATAAGGTGAGCCGGGTCTACCAGACCCCTGGCCAACAAGGGGATAAGACCCAGCTGGACAGACGTCGGATAACAGCCAGGGCAAGCCACCAGCCGCGCGCTGGCGATTTTTGCCCGATTGGTCTCCGGCAAACCGTACACAGCTTCGCCTAAAAGGTCGGGACTGGCATGGGGCTCCCCATACCAGTGCGACCACAAGCTGGCATCGCGGATACGGTAATCAGCGGACAGGTCGATCACGCGCGCTCCTGCCGCCAACAATTCTGGCACGAGGTTCATCGCCACATTGTGCGGCGTGGCAAAAAACACCACGTCGCAAGCCGCCAATTGTTGCACATCCGGCTCGGAAAAAGCCAAATCGTAATGGCCGCGCAGGTTGGGGAACAGGTCATCCACACGACGACCGCACTCGGCACGAGAGGTGATCGCCACGACGTGAGCCTCCTCGTGTAAGGCCAACAAGCGCAACAGTTCAACACCGGTGTAACCGGTGCCGCCAACAATACCTACCTTTACCATGTCGTTATTACCATACAACTAAACAAGCTTATGAAAAATAAGTGCACGCATTAAACCGTTTGCCGGGGCAGCGCGCGTCTGGCAACAGGTCAATCCCCGCGCTGCCGGAAGCAGCAACGCGTCGGGCCGTAGTATAAAAGTAATAAGCGCGGAGATAACTGTTAATATTGTCATTTTGGTAAGCCACTGGGACCAATGTGCGCAAATTGCTGGACAACTACAAACGCCACCTGACGAACTATGAGTCAGTGCTGGCCTACTCCCTGCTGGGTGTGATCGGTGGTATGGCGTCCGGACTGATTGTGCTCGGCTTTGAATTGGCAATTGTTGAATTAGCCGGGCTATGGGATGTCAGCGACGGCGGCGAGAACTTCGAAGCACTGCCCCAATGGGCATTATTTGCTCTGCCTGCGGGCGGTGCGACAGTGCTGGGGTTAGCCTATTCATTACTCAAGCCCGAAGATAGGGAAACAGGCATTGTACATGTCATCAGCCGCATGCACTCCCACTATGGTGCCCTGCCTTTGCGCAACGCGTTGGTCCAGTTTATAGGTGGCACCTTCGCCCTCGCCACTGGCCAGTCGGGCGGTCGCGAAGGCCCCGGTGTCCATCTTGGCGGCGCCATCAACAGTCAACTGGGGCAGCGTCTGGGGCTACCCAATAATAGCCTGCGAGTGCTGATAGCCTGCGGCACTGCTGGCGGTATCGCCGCTGCCTTCCACACGCCGCTGGCAGGCGTGATCTTTGCCATGGAAGTGATCATCGCAGAGTACACCGTGGTCGGGTTTATACCGGTAATGCTGGCCGCCGTTTCAGCATCGGCAGTCAGCCATTTCCTGTCGGGCGGCGGTGCGCTTTTCAACATTCCCAGCCTGCAACTTAACTCACTACTGGAAATTCCCTACATCATTATGCTGGGGCTTTGTTGTGGTGTTTGCGTTGCCACATTTATTCGCATCAGCAAATTCGCCGCCCGTTTTTCACACTGGCCCGTGGCACTGCGTTTCGCCCTTGCAGGCACGATCACTGGCACTCTGGCGCTGGGCGTACCGCAAATTCTGGGGGTAGGCTATGACACCCTGAACCTCACGCTGCACGGCGGAGTGGCCTTGAATGCGTTGCTACTTATCGCGGGATGCAAACTACTCGCCACCGCGATCAGTTGTGGTATGGGCATGCCAGTGGGCCTAATTGGCCCGAACCTGCTTATCGGCGCCTGTATCGGCGGCATACTGGGCAAGATCGGCGCCATGATTCAACCGGAACTGGCGTCAGATCCGACTCTTTATATCGTCATTGGTATGGGTGCGGCCATGGGCACCGTGCTGAATGCGCCGTTGGCAGCGATCCTGGCGGTGATAGAACTCACCGGAACTATCAGTATCAGCATGGCCGCAATGTTGGCCATTGTCACCGCCACCCTCACCAACACCGGCATCTTCCACCAGCGCTCGGCACACCAGACGGTACTAAGGCAGCTGCAACGATTGGTTCCGGATGATCCGCTAAACCAGCTATTGCATCGCACTGATGTCAACTCCACCATGGATACGCGAGTGGTAAGAGTGCCAACGGCGCTGCATCCGGACGACCTGGAACCCCTGCTGGAATCCACCCCCACCTGGTGCCTGGTAGAAAGAGAGGGGGAAGACCTGTACCTGGTGCTCGGTAAAGAGCTGCTGGATTGGCTGTCGCAACAAGAGGTAACGAATGAGGCGATGGCAGATCTAACAGAGTCCGATATCAGGCGATGGACCATTGCACCTGTGCCCACGCAAGCCACCTTGCGGCAGGCCATGGACGCCATGCGCTCAGGTACAGCCGAGTCGGTATGCGTTTATGAGCGCAGCACAAAGACCGGCAAACGAATACTGCATGGCGTGGTAACCCGCGAGAGTATCGAAAAATTCTCGCTGGCACGCCTGTAATACAACCGACAGAGGACAACACATGCTGTGGCTAAAAGCCTTTCATATTATTTTCGTGGTGTGCTGGTTCGCCGGCCTGTTTTACCTGCCGCGCATTTTCGTTTATTACGCCGCCAGTGAGCACCTGGTAGTGCGCGCACAACTCGCGGTCATGGCACGCAAGCTCTACCGTTTCGTCACCCCGTTTATGATTATCGCCATTGCGCTGGGACTGGCCATGATTGCTCAAAACACAGATTATTACCTGCAGTCAAAGTGGATGCAGGTCAAACTGGGTGCCGTAGCTGTACTGGTGGTATATCACTTGATTTGTGGCCGTTATGTCCATGCCATCAACAACAATCTCAATCAGCACGGTCACGTGTTTTACCGCTTTTTCAATGAAATCCCGGTACTGTTTCTGTTTGGCATCATAATCCTGGCGGTAATCAAGCCTTTTTAATATCACTGAGAATTATCGACGCCGGCGGGTAAGTCCCGCGCTGCGGTTGCAGCCGGACGTAGCCAATTTCACCCTAAGTCAGTACCATTCGCTCCAGCCTCGAAAATTCGACTCATCACGACTGCGCGGTAATTTTTTAAGGATAGGAAAACTATGAGCACTTCGGAACAATTGTTCGAACGCGCCAAACAACACATCCCGGGGGGGGTGAACTCTCCGGTGCGCGCCTTCAAAGCGGTGGGCGGCACCCCGGTATTTATCGAACGCAGCGACGGCCCTTACGTGTTCGACTACCAGGGCAAACGCTATATTGATTATGTCTTGTCCTGGGGGCCCATGCTGATGGGGCACAATCACCAGGCAGTGCGCGAGGCTGTTATCCGGCAAAGCGAAAAAGGCCTGAGCTTCGGCGCGCCCACCGAACTGGAGATACAGCTGGCGGATCGCATCTGCGACATCATGCCGGGCATGGACATGGTGCGCATGGTGAACTCCGGCACTGAGGCCACCATGAGCGCTATTCGCCTGGCCCGGGGCTATACCGGCCGGGATACCATCGTCAAATTCGAAGGCTGCTATCACGGACACTCGGATTCCCTGCTCGTTAAAGCCGGTTCCGGTGCCCTGACCATGGGCGTTCCCAGCTCACCGGGAGTACCTGCCGCGCTAGCCGACCACACCATGACCCTGACTTACAATGACAGCGAAGGCGTACGCCAGGCGTTTAGCGAACACGGTGAACGTATCGCGTGCATCATCGTGGAACCGGTAGCCGGTAATATGAACTGTATCCCTCCGCTGCCAGGCTTCCTGGAGACCCTGCGTGAGGTTTGCACCGCCAGCGGCGCGGTATTAATTCTCGACGAGGTTATGACCGGCTTTCGTTTTGGCTTGCAAGGTGCACAGGGTTACTACGATATTGACGCCGACCTGACTACCCTGGGCAAAGTTATAGGAGGCGGTATGCCCGTTGGCGCGTTCGGTGGTAAACGCGAGATCATGGAACAGATCGCGCCACTGGGGCCGGTGTACCAGGCGGGCACACTATCCGGCAATCCCATCGCCATGGCAGCGGGACTGGCGACTATGGAGATCATTTCCCAGCCCGGGTTCTACGAGCCAATATTCGCCCACACCGCACAGCTTAGCCAGGGACTGCGCGCTGCAGCTGCGGCCGCTGGCGTACCTTTTACCACCAACCATGTGGGCACCATGTTCGGCGGTTTCTTCACCAGCGAGACCCAGATAAGCAATTACAGCCAGGTTATGGCGTGTGACAACGAAGCATTCAGTCGTTTTTTCCACCTGATGCTGGATCACGGCGTGTATCTGGCGCCTGCTGCCTATGAGACAGGGTTTATGTCCTCCGCCCATGGTGCGGGCGATATCGCACAAACCATCGCGGCAGCCAAATCAGCCTTTGCCAGTCTTTGATTGAGGAATACTCAATGACATTTACATCACAACGCGGCCCGTTTCCCCAGACTCGCATGCGCCGCCTGCGTGCCAACGTTTTTTCACGCGCCCTGGTGCGGGAAAATCAGCTGACTCCGGCAGATCTGATATATCCGGTATTTGTACTTGAGGGTAGTAACCAGCGGGAAGCCATCCCTTCGATGCCCGGCATCGATCGACTGAGCGTCGATCTGCTGCTGGCGCAGGCCCGGGAGGCTCATCAGCTGGGAATACCCGCTATTGCCCTGTTTCCCGTGGTCCCCGGCGAGCGCAAAACCCTGATGGCGGAAGAGGCCTTCAACGATGACGGCCTGGTGCAGCGCACAGTGCGCACGATAAAGGATGCTCTTCCTGAACTGGGTGTGATTACCGACGTCGCACTGGATCCTTTCACCACCCACGGCCAGGATGGCATTATCGATGACTCCGGCTACGTATTGAACGATGTCACCAGCGAAATACTGGTAAAGCAGGCATTGTCGCATGCCGCTGCCGGGGCAGATGTAGTCGCACCGTCAGATATGATGGACGGTCGTGTTGGTGCCATCCGCACCGAGTTGGAGAGCAGCAATTGCCATAACACGCTGATCATGGCCTATGCCGCCAAATACGCATCTGCCTACTACGGGCCTTTTCGCGACGCCGTCGGCTCGGCCAGCAATATAAAGGGGGGCAATAAGTACAGCTACCAGATGGATCCTGCCAACAGTGACGAAGCACTGCATGAATGTGCACTGGACCTGGCCGAAGGGGCGGACATGATCATGGTGAAGCCCGGCATGCCCTACCTGGACATCGTGCGCCGGGTAAAGCAGGAATTGCAGGCACCGACCTTTGCCTACCAGGTCAGCGGTGAGTACGCCATGCATATGGCGGCCTTCGAGCAGGGCTGGCTGCAACGCGAGCCGGTTATGCTGGAGTCCCTGCTGGCGTTCAAGCGCGCAGGCTGCGACGGTATTCTCACCTATTTTGCTCTGGAGGCAGCCCGAGCGCTGCAGTAATCGCCTGTTGCATAAGCTACTTTGTCTTGTCTTACTACTAGCGAGCACCACCGCCAGCGCAGAATGTGAATGCCTGTGGCAGGGTTCATTTACCGACGTGCAGGCCAATGCCGACCTGGTAATCAGTGGCGCAGTCATACGTGGCAAGGGCAACTCCATAGATGTGTCGCTGGACCGCATCTTGCGCGGAGAGCAGGACGCCAACGAGATTCGCATCTGGTTAAAAACTGCCGACTATTGCCGTCCGGAGCCGGAATTATTCCCGCCAGGCAGTCACTGGGTAATGGCCTTGCACCGGATCACCCGGAGCGTGCCGGGCGGCTTTAACCCACACACGCCCAATGTCAGCTATGGCCGAATTGACGATTACAGCTTGTCCAGTTGCGGCGGCTACTGGCTTAGCCAGAGTGGGCAGTGGGTCACAGGCAACCTGGTACAGGCGCCGCGCTGGGTACACGATCCGAAAATGACACCGGTACTGCTGGATCTGGTGGCTGATTACATCAACGGGGACATCAATGCGGATACATTACTGCAGGCCAGCAGGGAAGACCCTGCAGTGCGCGAGCTGATGCTCGACACCCGCGAGTTTCTGCGCGGCGAAGACTAGCGGCGGCGCCACCCGCCCCGCCGGGGATTCCTGCCTTCTATCAAGTCCAGCAGTTCATCCAGCATCATTAATGACAAGCCCCAGATACGGCGCCCCTGGTACAGATAACAGGGCATCGGCAGCTCCACGCCCTTGTACTGCCACAGCATCTTTTCCCGATTGTCCGTGTCCAGCAGGAACTCCAGCGGCACCCACACTACTTCTGCCACCTCATAATTGGGCGTAAAGGTCACCTCACGCTCCAGACGAAACACAAAGGGGCTGACCGCCATGCCAAAAGTACCGCGATGCGGGCGCGCATTGAGATCAGTGAGGCGACCGATGCACTGGTCCTGTGGACCCAGCGACAGACCCACCTCCTCCTGCGTTTCTCGCACTGCGACCGCGTAGCCGTGGGCATCGGTTTTATCCATGCGTCCACCGGGAAACGCCATGTGCCCCGACCAGGGATCTCCTTCCCGATCGGCCCGCTTGATCATTAGAATATGCAGTTCGCCCGCGCGAACTTGCAGTATCATGGCAACCGCAGAGCGCTTCATCAGTCGCCGCAGCAACTGGCGACCGGGGTTGTGATCCGCTAGTCGCGTCTCGATAAGTTGTAACAATGAAACAGACACCAGTGCGTCACCCACAAAAACCTGCAAAGATTAAGCCAGCCGCGCGTCAGGGTTACAAGGCACGCGCAGTAAAAAATGACATAGAGGCAGCATGAACGAACACCAAACCAGCCACACCAGACTGCTGGAGTTACGCGATGTAAATCTGGTTTACCGGGCGCTGCCCGCTCTGCGAAACATCGACTGGCGTGTGCAACGGGGGCAGCAATGGGCCTGCCTGGGACCCAACGGGGCCGGTAAGACCAGTCTGGCCCGGGTGATAAGTCGTCAGGCCACTCATTATTCCGGCGCTCTACAACGCTCACCCGAACTCGAAAAAAAAGGCGTCGCCTACGTTTGCTTTGAACAGGCCAAGGCCTTGTGTGACCGCGACAAAAAATTGGACGATTCGGAATTTCGCGCAGACGCCAGCGACCCCGGCACCCGCGTGCAGTCTGTGATTCTGGGCGGACATGCACCCGATGAACAGTTTTATCACTGGGCCGCACGTCTGCACATAGAGCACATACTACAACGTGGCCTGCGCTTTATTTCCACCGGCGAGATGCGCAAGACACTGCTGATCAAGGCGCTACTGAGTGCCCCGGCGCTGCTGATTCTTGACAGCCCACTGGATGGCCTGGACCGTGACAGCCAGCAGGAGATGCGCCAGGTCATTGATGAGCTCTTACACTCAGACATCACCGTGCTGCTACTGTGTCGCCAGTTAGACGATGTGCCACAGAATATAAGCCATATCCTGGTGCTGAACGACGGTGAGATTGCCGCATGTGGTGAACGCGCGACAATTCTTGCCGACCAGGCGGTGTGCGAATTGATGAACCCACCGCTGGCGAACTTTGCCGCGTTACCCCCTCCGGCGCTGCGTCCCTATACACTGCCAGACACCGGGCCGTTACTGGAATTGCGTAAGGTCTGCGTCAATTATGGCGAGCTGCAGGTACTGCACGACGTAGACTGGACCCTGAATCGCGACAGCCATTGCTACGTTTCGGGACCTAACGGTTGCGGTAAAACCACCCTGTTAAGCCTGGTAACAGGAGACAATCACAAAGCCTACGGCCAGGACAT
>JBALVO010000013.1:32849-36175 GCA_036961445.1 Halioglobus sp. | reverse complement strand
GTTTTGACGCCTTGTCTTTTGGTTTGCAGCGCATGGTGCTGCTGGCCCGGGCAATGGTGAAATCACCCGTAATCCTGCTGCTGGACGAGCCCACCCTGGGACTGGATGGCCATCACCGCAAACTGATGTTGCGCGCGATTGACCATATTGCGGAAAATTCTGATACCCGCATTATTTTTGTCAGTCACTCAGCGGGAGATACCCCCGCCTGTATCAATCAGAACTTGCGCTTTGTGCCCCGGGACGCAGGATTTGAGGTCATCTGCAGTTAGCCGGCCTTCAGCGAGTATAGGCCCGCAGCGCAGAGCACTGGGCGCTACCACTGCAATAGAGCAGACCGCGCTCAGCGGTGGCACTGGCTTGCGCCACATCCCCCTTGGCCTGATGTGTCCCGGCCATGGCCAGATATATATCAGCGCTGTCCGGATCTATGCGTTGCGCTCTTTCCAGCAATGCCAGAGCCTGCTCGTAGTCACCGCGATCACTGGCCACGCGGGCTTTATCCAGCAATGGCTGGTAAGCCGCGCTAGCGGAAGGTTGCACTGGTCGGCTTGCCGGCTGCCCCGTGGTGGCCGGCGGTACACTGGTGTAATCCGGCGCCTTCTCTACGGGCACGGGTTCTTTACCCGGCATACTGTAAATGGAACAGCCAGCTACCGATAACGCCAGGCAAAGCGCGGCAGTCCTGGCAACATAAGGCAATAACGCCATTAATTATCTCCCCCAAACAATGACTGAAACCAATCCTTGATACCGGACTTTCGCGGTGAGCAATTGGTAGTGTTGCGGGGCTCTGACCCGACGATAAACGGCAACATACGCGAATTGGGGCACCCTTTGCCAGTGAGATAACCACTTGTGTCGTCAATCCACTGGGGCTGGATACCATCGGGCATGCGATAGCCCAATGAACGCTCGCTGGACCGGGCCATAAAATGTGCCCAGACCTTGAGCGCGCCACTGCCACCGGTAAGTCCGGTGCCGCCATTATCATCGCGGCCTATCCAGCTCACCGCCAGTAAATCTCCGGAGAACCCGGCAAACCAGGAGTCGCGACCATTGTTGGTGGTACCCGTTTTGCCCGCCACTTCAAAATTATCCGGCAGATAGCGATAAACACCACGCCCGGTACCTTCGCGCACCACCGCGCGCAGGGCGTAGTGCAGCAGATGAACCGCCTGCAAGCTGACCGTGCGGTCGTATTCCAGCGGATAGCGTTTTAACGGGTTGCCATGGGCGTCAACGATATCGCGAATGCTGCGCAGCGGCATACGGAAGCCGCCAGCGGCTATGGTCTGGTACATGGCCGCCATATCCATCGGTGAGTATTCACCGGCACCCAGCGAAAGAGCGGGCACTCGCGGCACATCACGCTCTATACCAAGGCGCTGCAGCATATCCACGACTGTATCCAGCCCCAGATCCATACCCAGACGAGCGCTCGCCAGGTTGTAGGATTTAGCCAAAGCGTGGTACAGCAGTACATCGCCGTGGGACTGACGATCAAAATTACGCGGCTCCCACAACTGACCGCCGGCCCCCTTGATCTGCAGCGGGGTATCCGACAACGGTGTTGCCAGGCTATAGAGCCGGGGTTGCTCCAGCGCCGCAAGGTACACCGCCGGTTTAAGCAATGACCCCGCCGGACGGCGTGCATCCAATGCCCGGTTGAAACCGGCATAACGCACTTTGCGGCCGCCGACCAGTGCGGCCACCTCGCCGGTATCGAAACGCGTAACCACGGTGGCGCTTTGCAATTCGCCGCCGGCGTCCAACTGCTCCATCACCGCAGTGGTGCTGCGCTCCACCTGGCGCTGCAACAGCGGATCGAAGCTGGTGAAAATACTCAAACCCAGCGTGGTGAGATCCTCTTCCCGATACTCCTGGCGCAATTGCCGCCGCACGAGATCCAAAAAGGCAGGGAAGGAACCGCGAATCTGGTGTTTGTTATTAAGCCCCAGTGGCATAGCCTTGGCCACGGTGGCATGCTCCGTTGAAATCACCCCCTGCTCGGCCATTACATCAAGCACCACATTGCGCCGTGCCACAGCCCGCTGGGGATTGCGCAGGGGGTTATACAAAGAGGGCCCCTTGATCATGCCAACCAGTAACGCCTGTTGATGCAGACCCAGTTGCTGCAGGGGCGTATCAAAATAATGCCTCGCCGCCAGGGCAAAGCCATGGATGGCACGCGGGCCCTCCTGGCCAAGGTAGATTTCATTAACGTAGCTTTCCAGAATCTGGTCTTTGTCGTAATGCAATTCCAGTAAAACAGCCATCAACACTTCTGTGAGCTTGCGCACAATGGTGCGCTCCGGTGTCAGGTAATAGTTTTTCACCAGCTGCTGGGTGATCGTGCTGCCACCAGCGACCACCTGCCCGGACCGCAGATTACTGAATGCCGCCCGCGCTATCCCGACGATGGAGAATCCCCAGTGCCGGTAAAAACGCCTGTCCTCCACTGCCAGTAATCCCTGGAGCAGGGTTTCTGGTACATCATCCAACCGCACAAGAACCCGGTCTTCACCATGGGTAGGATAGATGCCGCCAATCTGCACCGGGTCCAGGCGCATCAGGTCTATCTGTCTACCCCCTGCAGACAGTCGTTTAACCCGATCACCACTTAATTCAATCAGTACCCGTCTTGAGGTCTCCCGTTCTCCGGGAAAATCAAAGCCCCGGGTATACACTTCGAACCGATCGCGGTTACGCGCCACCTGGCCGGGACTGCGCGGAGTGCTTACCTTGCGGTAGCCAAGCACGGAAAACTCATAGGCCAGGTCATCGGCAGTCAGTGCGGCACCGCTAAACAACTCCAACGGCCGGGCATATACCTTGGCCGGTATTTCCCACATTTTGTCGATAAATGTCGAGGTGATCCTGGCATCAAGATAGATCAGTATCAGCCCGCTCAGGACCAGGCCGGTGAGGAACAATTTCAGGAGAATATGGCGCGTACGAATCATGGGATGCGAGTTTATACCACCAACCTGATAAAGATAGTCCGGGATGCTGCTCAGGCTCTCCCGACGGCCGGATCATATCTGAGACTGGTTGCGTGGCGGGCGGCCTTTGAACATCTGCCAGCCAGGACCGTTTTGAGTGCGCGCTATATTTTGGACTAAGCTCCTGCGGAAACGGCCACTGAACCCTCGTTAGCCTGGTTCGCTTAGGATGGGGCATGCACTCACCAGGCTAACGAGGGCTCACTGGCCTCGGTCAGCGCGATTTTCATGGTCTGAAGACAGAGTTACCTCTTCGATTGCGAACAGGGGCGTCCACCCGGAGAGTGCATGCCCCATCCTAAGCGATCCGGGTGGACGCCC
>JBALVO010000013.1:16305-32749 GCA_036961445.1 Halioglobus sp. | reverse complement strand
CATCAAGAACTGTTAATCCAGCAACAGATCAGGATAATAGCCCGCTGATTGCACAGGACATCGACGACAATGAAAAAATACATGGCATACGGCGTTGGCGCCGCACTGGTAGACACCGAGATCAAGGTCCAGGATTCTGATCTGGCGCAAATGAACGTAGAGAAAGGCCTGATGACACTGGTAGACCAGGATCGCCGCGCTGAGCTGCTTGCTCACCTGGAAGGGCACCTGGTGAAAGCCAGCCATGCCAGTGGTGGCAGCGCCGGTAATTCGATGATCGCCGCTGCACAGTTCGGTGCGCCGACTTTCATGTCGTGCAAGGTATCCGATGACGCCGATGGCGATATTTACCTGGCGGACCTGGAAGCAGCTGGCGTGGATCACAACCTGACCGGCGAACGTGCAACGGGTATTACCGGAAAATGTCTGGTACTAATAACCCCCGACGCAGAGCGCAGCATGAACACCTATCTGGGCATCAGTGAAACTCTTTCCACGGAGCAGCTGGACGCCCAGGCCATTGCCTCCTCTGAGTATCTGTATATAGAGGGCTATCTGGTGACCTCACCCACCGGCCGCGCTGCCGCCATCAAGGCACGAGAAATTGCCGAGGCGGCAGGCGTTAAAACGTCATTGAGCTTTTCCGACCCGGGCATGGTGGAGTTTTTCCGCGACGGTATGGCAGAAATCATCGGCGCACGCGTGAACCTGGTGTTTTGCAATGAAGCCGAAGCAATGGGTTGGGCCCAAAGCGACAATCGGGAAGTGGCAATTGAAAAACTGAAGCAAATCGCTGACAACTTCGTTATTACCCTGGGCTCAGCAGGTGCGCTGACCTACGATGGGGTTAGCCTCACCGAAATTCCACCGCACAAGGTACAGGCAGTGGACAGTAATGGAGCCGGTGATATGTTTGCCGGGGCCTTTCTATACGCCATTACCCGCGGTGAGGACTTCCCCACTGCCGGGCGTTTCGCCAGTCTCGCTGCCGGCAAGATCGTCGCCAATTATGGTCCGCGACTGGCCGCTGCCGACTACCCTGCATTGCGGGCAGAATTCTTCGGCGACTAGATGTTTGCGGCGATTTCCCGCCGCCACAGGAATTATCCAAAGTCCAACAGGTTGCTAGAACAGGTCGATCTGATCATCCACCAGCGCACGGAATGAACTACCGACAAAGCCGAGAATACCATCGGCTACGGGTTCCAGCTGGCGATCCACATAGTGCTGGTAGTCCAGCGGAGCCAGTCGTTTTTCGGCCGGCTCGGCGCCACTGGTGGTAATTACATATTCCACCCAGCTGCTGCGCGACGGTGCCGGCAGGCCCCGCTCTGCACACAGACGTGCGGCCTGCACATGGGGCGGCACATTGCGTTGATACTCGTCCAGTTTGCGCCGCAAGCGTTTGCGATAAACCAGCTGTTCGTCACACTGCCCCGCCAACACTCGCTGCGTAACTTCCTTCACGTATTCGGCAAAGGGTTCCTGCATAAATATCCGGCGATAGAGCTCTTCCTGGAACTCCCTGGCCACCCTGGTCCAATCGGTGCGCACGTTTTCCAGACCCTTGAACACCAGCCTGTCGCCATTTGGGCCAGCGACTACACCGGCATAACGCTTCTTGCTGCCTTTATCGGACCCGCGCACGGTGGGCATCAAAAAGCGCTTATAGTGTGTCTCGAACTCCAGTTCCAGCACGCTGTCCAGGTCAAACTCATCGCGCACTAACTGCCGCCACCAGATATTAAGATCGCGCTGCAACTGCTGGCCCGCCGCCATGGCCTGATCATCTGATTTGGCTTCATGGATCCACACAAAGACGGAGTCGGTATCACCGTAGATCACACGATGCCCCGCCTCTTCGATATAGTCCCTGGTGCGACCGAGTATCTGGTGACCACGACGAGTAATGGAACTGGCCAGGCGCGCATCAAAAAACCGGCACCCGGGAGTACCCAGCACACCATAAAAGCTGTTCATGATGATTTTTATCGCCTGTGACAAAGGCTCATCCCGCGATGCCTTGGCCTCATCGCGCTGCTGCCAGAGTTGCTCAATCAACTGCGGCAGGATGTGCCCCTGCCGGGCAAAGTGTGCTTCAAGGTAACCCGGCACTGTTTCTTCCTCACTCAGCTCACCGGACACACCCAGGGCCAACCCCAGTGGATCGATAAAAAACGTGCGGATAATACTGGGATACAGGCTTTTGAAATCCAGCACCAGTACGTGGTCGTAAATGCCCGGCATGGAGTCCAGTACAAAGCCTCCCGGGCTCGCGATGTTCTCTCTGCTGGCGTTTGGCGCGACATAGCCTTGTCGATGCAGCCGTGGCAGGTATAAATTATCGAACGACGCCACCGAGCCACCCATACGGTCGATATTCAAGCCGGTCATCACACTGCGCGCTACCGCGAAGTCCAGTATTGCCGTATGAGCAAAAATCTCTGAGACCAGCTCGCAGTCTTTCAGGTTGTATTGCGCCAGGCTGGTTTTGTCTTCCAGGAACTGGCGGGTAATCTCTGCGCCGCGATCACTGCCATGCAGCAACTTACCTGCACCCAATAACTGTCGCGCCACATTCTCCAGGGAAAAACTCTCAAACCGGTAGAATGCACCTCGCAGCAGTTCGATGCCGTCCAGCACCACCCGTCCCGGGAATTGCACGGCGCGGCGGTCACCGTCATCACTGAGTTCGCGCCAATGCCCGGGCCGGCGTTCGCGCCCCAATAACAGGCGACGGCCCAGTTGATCTGCCAGGCGCTGCAGATACCAGGTGTCAAAATTGATGACGTTCCAACCTATCAAAACATCAGGATCGTAGTCAGCTATCCAGTCAAGAAAGGCCTGTAACACATCGCCCTGACTGGTATAGGAAGTAACATAGGGTTGCTGTGCCCCCTCCCCCAACATGAATACCTGCCGCACCTCCCCTGCAACAGACCTGCCGTGCACGGCGATGGAGTAGAGATGCAGCCCCTCCATGGCTGTCTCTATGTCGTAAGACACGACTTTTAAAACGGGTAGATATTCCGCGTTCTTAATCGCCGGATTTTCCAGCATAAGGTGACGGCCGCGACGGCGCGGCTCTCCGTGCAGGGCCGCGGAACCGGCCACAAAACGCTCCATCAGGAAGCGATCTGCAGGGTTGATATCTGCCTCCAGCGGGTTTAGGCCAGCGTCACGCAGTTGATCGGCACAGCGTCGGCCCTGGCGATAACTGCGAAAATAGATGCCCACCACCGGCACCATGGCGAAGTTGCGCAGATTCACGGACTTAATCTCCGCCCCGGAGGCCGGTCCGAGTAGTGCGCGGGCCTGTTCCAGCTCATCCTGCCCCAGGAAAAACACACTGCGTTCGCCGCGCACCACAGCACACAGTGGACCCTGCTCGGTGGTAAACCAGAACTCCAGCTCCACGCCATCGCCGGTGTCGCGCCAATTACGCGTCAGGAGAAAACCTTCATAGGTTTGTGCTGTCAAACTTCGTCCTTACAATATAGAACGCGACACTATGCTTGAGCCGCGCTGTGGCTTAAGCTATCCGACATCAAACTTGGCTCTGGCAACCAGCCACACACAGGAAGGCAACAACATGAACAAGCCCGTCATCAAGCAGGATCCCTTATATCAATTACTGCGCAACGAGGACATCAAGGGCTTTAACGAGCAACGCGATCAGCTGGACGCAGCGGAACTGAAAAGCGGCGATTATCGTGGCCGCGATTTGCGCAACATGAACGCGGCGGGCCTGGACTTCAGTAACTCCTATTTCCGTAACTCGGATCTCAGTGGCATCGATTTTCGCAATACCAACCTGGAAGGTGCCAGTATTCTGGACTCCAAACTGTCCGGCACCTATTTCCCGGCGGAACTAAGCCCACAGGAAATTCGCTTATCGCTGGAAACAGGCACCCGCATGCGCTACAGCAAGTCGTAACATCGTCGCAGTGTGCTAACCCTGAGACAATAAATCGCGCAAATCTATGATCGCAGCATTGGCCCGGCTTATATAAGAAGCCATAACCAGCGAGTGGTTAGCCAGCACACCAAAGCCGGAGCCGTTCAAAATCATAGGGCTCCAGACTGTCACCTGGGTACCCTCCAACTCACGAATAATCTGCTGCAGACTCACGCGGGCATTCTTTTTTTCCAATACGTCGGCAAAGTCCACTTCTGCCGCCTTGAGAAAGTGAATCAATGCCCAGGCCGTGCCACGCGCCTCGTAGTAGATATCGTCGATTTCTGTCCATGGCGTACGTACAAATTTTTCGGTTGGCGCGCTGGTAGATTGCGAAGCGCTTTCGTCTCCAGCCAAATCAGTATTGAAACGCATTTTACCCACACTGGCACTGAGTCGCTGGGACAGGCTGCCCAGGCGGCTATCTACCGTCTGCAACCAGTAGCGCAGATTATCAGCTCGCGCGTAGAACTGTGCATTAGGGGCATCGGCATCCGACAGGCGGTGGAAATACCTTCGCGCGTACTGCAGGCCACCCCTGTATTCCGACTCACTGGCAGGCAACACCCAGCTCTTGGAATTAAAATTGAAGCGCGGTTCGGCAACAGCCAGATCCGGGTCCTCTGTGGACTGTGACTGGGAACGACTGAAAACTTCGCGCATGGCACGGGACAGGTCACGCACCTGAATGAGGACGCCGTATTCCCAGTGCGGCATGTTGTCCAGCCACAAGCCTGGTGGGAACACATCGTTGTGTGTATAACCCCCTGGCTTGTCCAGTAAGGTTTCCATAATGCCTATCAAGGCACCCATGGTCACTGTCCCGGTCACCACCTTACCGCCACCTTCAGCGGCGAGGGCAGCGGCGTGCTCACGCACGTCAAATTGCGACGGCGCCATACTCCAGTACATACCCAACACAATGGTAACGAGCAGGTACAGGCCCAGTACCGTTGCCACTGTTTTACCCATATTGCCCTGCGGCAGGCGATCAGCCATGTCGTCGCGCCATTCGGCAAATTTATCTGTCACTGCATTCATAATTCGGCTCTGCTTTTTCTGCGGTTAATGATGATCGTGTTTATGCGCGCCGGAAGCGCTTTTACGTACCTCGGCGGCAGTACAAACTTCAGCGCCCGTTGCCATTTTCAGGCACAGGCGCACAGTTTCGCCGCTCGCTGGCATTCGCGCCAGCCCCAGCAACATTAAATGAGTGCCTCCCGGAGCCAATTCTGCACTTTGCCCGGCTGCAACAGACAGCTCATGCAGCTGTTCCATGCGCATGTAGCCGTCAATTTCCCTGGTGGCGTGAAACTCCACCGAGTCTGCCAATTCGGCGCTTCCTCCCACAATCGTAATGGCACTCGCACCGCGATTGCTAATCGTCAGATAAGCTGCTGTATTCGTCTGAGTCGGAGGCAGGGCCCGAACCCAGGCACCGGCCAGTTCAATGGCGGCCCCTGAGTGCTGCTGTGCTTCTGGTATTGTCTGCGCCACGCCACATACCGAATAAAAAGCGGCCGCCAGAGCCATCAACCAGAACTTGTACAAATTACTACTCCAATTTCGAAACTATCGGCCGCCGCGGACGTCGTATCACTATAGCACTCCCGCAGCGCGCAATTATGCACGAAAGGGATCTATCACTACAGACTTGCTACAATTCATCCCGGCAAGCCGCCACTGGTGGCGCTATTTTAAACAAGGAGCTTTGATGCGCGTATTATTTGCGGGCCTGCTACTGCTAGCCAGTAGTTTCGGTTACGCCCAGAATTTTGCTGACAGCGAACGCTCGCCATTTGACACTGCTGCCAGCAACCCGGTATTTCTCCCTGTTGAAGAGGCCTACCAACTGGAAGTGGAAATTCTCGACGACCGGGCAGTGCGCGTCTACTGGCAAATTGCCGACAGCTATTATTTGTACCAGCATCGCTTCGCCTTTAGTTTACGCAACAGCTTAGGTCCGATGGCAATTGAAGCAGAACTGCCCCCGGCGCTGCAGCGCAGTGACGAGTATTTCGGCGAGGTTCAGGTTTATTACCACAACGCGGACGTACTGTTGAGAACACCACAACAGATACCACAGGACCTGCAACGGGCGACATTGTCTGTCACCTCCCAGGGCTGCGCCGATGCCGGCCTGTGCTACCCGCCGCAAAAACAGTACTTTGAACTGGACTTCGCCGCAGGCACTGCCGAGCCCACTGCCCCACCGCCCACAACGTTGGCAAGCCAGTCCAATAAGCCAAATGCTAACGGGCAGGCCTCACAGCACAGCAGCGGTCCCGGTGCCTTGCTGTACATGCTGGCACTGGCCTTCATAGGTGGCTCCATCCTCAACCTGATGCCCTGTGTATTTCCCATTTTGTCGCTAAAAGTGCTGGGCTTTGCACGCAGCACGGACCACGACCGCCATCTGCACAGCTGGATTTATACCGCCGGAGTTATCACCAGTTTTGTGCTGGTAGCCGCAGTACTCATTGGCCTGCAACGCGCCGGCAGTGCCATTGGCTGGGGCTTTCAGTTGCAGTCTCCCACCTTTGTGATCGCGCTGGCATACCTGTTTATCGCTATGGGGCTCTCCCTGTCAGGCCTGGTGGAATTCGGTGGCGGGATAATGAACACCGGTAGTGGACTGGCCAATCGCAGCGGGTACAGCGGCAGCTTCTTTACCGGCGTTCTGGCGGTAGTGGTAGCCAGTCCCTGCACGGCACCGTTTATGGGCACAGCGCTGGGCTTTGCGGTCACCCAGCCGCCCCATATCGGCCTACTTGTATTTGCCGCCCTGGGCGCCGGCATGGCCGCCCCTCTGTTGTTGTTCAGCTACAGTGGCGCGGCCCGCAAACTGATGCCACGACCCGGACCCTGGATGGAAACTCTCAAGCAATTGCTGGCTTTTCCCTTGTATGGCACCGCCATCTGGCTGCTATGGGTCGCGGGCAGGCAAACCGGCATCAACACCATGACGGTAGCACTCAGCGGCGCTCTGGTACTGGCTATGGGGCTTTGGCTGTGGCGCTACAGCGGATGGCGCAGGGGTCTGGGACTGGCCTGCATGCTCGGCGCGCTTAGTCTCGGTGCCTGGCGCGGAATGGATGAAAGCGGCAACCATGCAAGCCAACTCACCGCTGGCAAGATACCCTGGTCACAGCAAAACCTGGATGACATGCGCCGCGCCGGCAACGCAGTGTTCGTGGATGTGACTGCGGACTGGTGCATTACCTGTATCGCCAATGAATCTGCCGTGCTGTTTACTGATGAGATGACAGCAGCGTTTAGCGCCCATGGCGTGGTCTACATGGTCGCCGATTGGACCAATTACAATGCTGAGATTGCCAATTTCCTGGAACAACACGGGCGCACCGGCATCCCCCTGTATTTAATGTACCCTGCAGATGTTAGTCAGGAACCGGTGATGCTGCCACAGTTATTGACCCAAAACACGGTACTGGAAGCCCTGCGCGCAGTTTCTCCGAAGAAGCCGGAAGTTATCGCCGAAATTTAAGACAATGGCCGCTCAATCGGCGTTTCTGCTATCTTTTGTAGCGGCCCACCAGCTTGCGGTATGAGCAAGCCTGAAAAAGATTAAAACTAGCTAACTTCTGCAATTCAGCAGCGAAATGCCGCCAAAATTCACAAAAAATCCAAAATACATGGACAGATTCGGGAAATTGGGCCAGACTTTCTGAATTCGCGCCCAACCTGGGAGAGCCATCCATATGGCGACCATTCTTGTCTTGCACGGCCCCAATTTGAACATGCTGGGCGAGCGCGAGCCTGACATTTACGGGCATAGCACCCTCGCCGACATCAACCAGGGTCTGGAGCGGTTGGCGCGTGAGCGCGGACATCATCTGCTATATATGCAAAGCAACGCAGAATACGAACTGGTAGAGCGGGTGCAGGACGCGCGCCACGAAGGTGTTAATTTTATCTTGATCAATCCGGCCGCCTTCACCCACACCAGTGTCGCCCTGCGCGATGCCCTGGCTGCGGTCAATATCCCCTTTATAGAGATTCATCTGTCCAACACCCATGCTCGGGAAGAATTTCGCCAATTATCGTACTTCTCGGACCTGGCCCAGGGGGTCATTTGTGGACTGGGAGCCCAGGGCTACGACCTCGGCCTGCAAGCCGCGCTGAATATACTGGAACAACCATAAACACCACCTGAAGAGACTGCATTATGGACATTCGCAAAGTAAAAAAACTGATCGAGTTGCTGGAAGAGTCCAACATTGATGAAATTGAAATAAAGGAGGGCGAAGAATCGGTGCGCATCAGTCGCAATGGTGCGCAAGCCGCTGCTGCAGCCGCCGCACCGCAACAGCCCTATGCGCCACCGCCTGGCTATGCCGCTCCGCCAGCTTACGCTCCAGCTCCTGCACCCGCCCCGGCAGCCGAACCTGCTCCAGCGGCCCCGGTGGCCGCTGGTCATGTGGTGACTTCGCCCATGGTTGGCACCTTCTATGGCTCTCCCTCACCCACCTCGCCCGCCTTTGTAGAGGTTGGACAAACAGTGAAGATCGGCGACGTTGTCTGCATTGTTGAGGCAATGAAGATGATGAACCAGATCGAGGCCGACAAGGCTGGCACTATCGGTGCTATTTTGGCGACCAACGGTGAGCCGGTGGAATTCGACCAGCCCCTGTTTTCAATCGTGTAACCACGGTCACGCAGCGACAACCAGAGGAACAAAGCATGGCCATATTGGATAAGGTGCTTATCGCCAATCGCGGTGAGATAGCGTTGCGTGTGCTCCGGGCCTGTAAAGAACTGGAGATCAAGACGGTGGCGGTTCACTCCAAAGCCGACCGGGAGCTAAAACACGTGCTGCTGGCGGATGAAGCAGTGTGTATAGGACCCGCCTCTTCTACCGAGAGCTACCTCAACGTACCCGCCATTATCAGCGCAGCGGAGGTCACTCGCGCCAGCGCCATCCACCCGGGTTACGGCTTTCTGGCAGAGAATGCCGATTTCGCCGATCAGGTGGAAAAAAGCGGTTTTATCTTTGTCGGACCCTCAGCCGATACCATTCGCCTGATGGGTGACAAGGTCTCTGCCATCCAATCCATGAAAGCAGCTGGCGTGCCAACGGTTCCGGGTTCCGATGGCCCGCTTACTGATGACCACGAGCGCACCCTGGAGGTTGCCCGACGTATTGGCTATCCGGTTATTGTTAAAGCAGCCGCAGGCGGTGGTGGCCGTGGCATGCGTGTAGTGCACAACGAGGCCGCCTTGCTTAACTCGGTACAAATAACCCAGGCCGAGGCAGGCGCCTCCTTTGGCTCGGAAGTTGTCTATCTGGAAAAATTCCTGCAGAAACCGCGCCATGTGGAGATTCAAGTGCTGGCCGATGGCCAGGGCAATGCGATTCACCTGGGTGACCGCGACTGCTCTTTGCAACGCCGCCACCAGAAAGTACTGGAAGAAGCACCGGCGCCCGGCATCCCGGAGGATGTGCGCAATGCGGTGGCCGATTCCTGTGTTAAAGCCTGTATCGATATCGGCTATCGGGGTGCGGGCACCTTCGAGTTCCTGTACGAGGACGGAGGCTTTTATTTCATTGAGATGAACACCCGTGTGCAGGTCGAGCACCCGGTTACCGAAATGATTACCGGTATCGATATTGTCAAAGAACAATTGCGCATTGCCAGTGGCATGCCGCTGTCTTTCGCCCAGAGCGACGTCAGCTTCCACGGTCATTCATTTGAGTGCCGCATTAACGCCGAGGATCCGCAAAATTTTATGCCCTCCCCTGGCAAGGTAACCACCTTTCATGCGCCGGGCGGTCTGGGCATCCGGGTAGACTCACACCTGTATGACGGCTATACCGTACCGCCTTTCTATGACTCGCTCATTGCCAAGGTCATCAGCTTCGGTGAGAGCCGCGAGGTCGCCCTGGCGAGAATGCGCGGCGCCCTGGACGAGCTGGTGGTAGAAGGGATTCGCACCAACACGCCACTACACCGCGACCTGGTGCGTGACAAGGCGTTTCAAGCTGGCGGTGTGAGTATTCACTACCTCGAAAGCAAGCTGGAAGACTAGACTTTATGCCCACTGCAGCGGACACCGCCGCAAATGTCCGCGCGCCACAAAAATGACCTGGATACAGCTACGACTGGACACTAATCCGGAGCAAGTGACTACCCTGGAAGACCTGATGTTAGCCACCGGTGCGGTGGCCGTCACCATGGAGGACAACGCCGATCAACCGGTACTGGAACCGGGCGTTGGAGAGACGCCCTTGTGGGGCCAGACTCGTCTCACCGGTCTGTACGCGGCAGACACCGATATGGACAGTGTGCTGCAGGCATTCCCGGCACAACTACTGGCACGCGCCAGGCAGCGGGTGGAAATCCTCGAGGACAAGGATTGGGAACGGGAGTGGATGCAACACTACCAACCCATGCAGTTCGGCGAGCGACTGTGGATTTGTCCCAGCTGGCTACAGCCACCTGATCCCAATGCGGTAAACCTGCTATTGGACCCTGGCCTGGCCTTTGGCACCGGCACCCACCCCACGACCGCGTTGTGCCTGCAGCAGCTTGATAGCCTGCAACTGGATGGCCAAACCGCCGTCGATTACGGCTGCGGCTCCGGCATCCTGGCATTGGCCGCCCTGAAGTTGGGCGCAGCCCGGGTCCTGGGTGTAGACAACGACCCTCAGGCGCTGGCGGCCAGCCGCGAAAATGCCACACGCAATTCACTCCCGGTTGACTGCCTGCCGGTAGCACTACCAGACCAGGTAGAGCAGCAGGCCTGGAGCCAGCAAGCCGACGTGGTTATCGCCAACATCCTGGCAGGACCACTGATCGAACTATCAGGCACCCTGCTGCAGTTTCTAAAACCGGGCGGCACGCTATTATTGTCCGGCCTGTTGCGCAGCCAGGCCGAAGCCCTGTGTTCACACTACGCCGATCGCATCGCTCTGCACATCGCTGGGGAACGAGACGACTGGGTTTGTTTACGCGGGCAATTCACACAGAAGTAGCAAAAGCTTGAACAACAGCACAAATTGATGAATATTTGTGCAGAAGTTGTTTCCCGCAACAAGCCTAACGAGTATTATACCGCCTCTTTTTCCGACCATTTCTTCAAGTAGTTTTTAATGTTACAGATCGGACCCTACAAGCTGCCAAACCGCGTGGCATTGGCCCCCATGGCCGGCGTAACGGATCTGCCGTTTCGGCGTTTGTGCGCAGAGTTCGGTGCCGGCCTGGTTGTATCCGAGATGATCAGCTGCAATCCTGCCCTGCGCGATTCACGTAAAACACAATGGCGCAGCAGACACGATGCTGAAATAGCGCCACGCTCAGTGCAGATTGCCGGCAATGACCCGCTACAGATGGCCGAGGCTGCGCGCTTCAATGTTGCCAGCGGCGCCCAGATCATAGACATCAACATGGGATGCCCAGCCAAGAAAGTGTGCCGCAAAGCCGCCGGATCAGCGCTATTGGCCGACGAGCCACTAGTGCGAGCCATATTGAGTGCGGTGATAGCGGCGGTCGATGTACCGGTTACACTTAAAATTCGCACCGGCACCTCGCCGCAGGAAAAGAACGGAGTCAGCATTGCCCGTATTGCCCAGGATGCCGGCATTGCCGCCCTGGCCGTGCACGGGCGCACCCGGGCCTGCGCGTTCAAGGGCCAGGTTGAATACGACACGATTGCCGAGATAGTTGCGGCCACGGAAATCCCCGTATTCGCCAACGGCGACATTGATTCTCCAGCAACTGCCGCGGCGGTTATGGCCTATACCGGCGCCGCTGGCGTGATGATTGGCCGGGCTGCACAGGGCAAACCCTGGCTGTGTGGCCAGATCGCCACACACCTGGCCACCGGGATAACACCCGCAGCGCCCTCCAGAACCCGGCAATTAGCCATCATGCAACAGCATGTCGTGCAGCTACACGATTTTTACGGCGAATTCATGGGTGTACGTATCGCGCGCAAGCACGTGAGCTGGTACTTACAACACTCCCCGGACTACGCCATACATCGCAGCCTGTTCAATCGCCTGGACATGGCCGGCGAACAATTACACTACCTGGAGCAATTATCGGCACCCGCTCCAGGCAATCATCCACACAACACTCTACACGCCAACCTACATGACAAAGAGGTACTTGCAGCATGAACAGGGCTGAACCCCTACACACCCCCATAGCTGATGCTATACCAGCAGCCAACGATGACAACTCAAAAACCGCGCCGACACAAAGCCTGCGTGAATCTGTGACCGCCTGTGTGCGTCACTACCTGGACGAGTTGGACGGTCAGATTTCCACCGATGTTTACCAGATGGTACTGGCCGAAATTGAGGCCCCATTGCTGGAAGAAATCATGACTTACACCCGCAACAACCAGACCAAGGCTTCCACCATGCTGGGCCTGAACCGCGGCACCCTGCGTAAAAAGTTGAAGCAGTACAACCTGATCTCCGATAAGAGCTAGAGGAATAGCATCACCATGAGTGATAACACCCCGGTTAAAGTCAATCGCGCCCTGCTCAGTGTCTCCGACAAGTCGGGAATCGTGGAATTCGCCAGCGCACTGCGCGACATGGGAGTGGCGCTGTTATCCACCGGCGGCACCTACCGTCTGTTGCAGGAAAATGGCCTGGCAGTAACCGAAGTTGCCGACTACACCGGCTTCCCGGAAATGATGGATGGCCGGGTAAAAACCCTGCATCCTAAAATTCACGGCGGGATTCTGGCGCGCCGCGGGCAGGACGATGCGGTAATGGCAGAGCACGGTATCGACGGTATCGACATGGTTGTGGTGAACCTCTACCCCTTTGCAGCGACCGTGGCCAATCCCGACTGCAGCCTGGACGATGCCATTGAAAATATCGACATTGGTGGCCCCACTATGGTGCGCGCAGCGGCCAAAAATCACCGCTATGTGAATATTGTGGTTAACGCCGCGGATTACAGTGAAATTCTGGCAGAAATGCAGGCCAATGGCGGCGCCACCTCGCTGGATACGCGCTTTAACCTGGCGATCAAGGCCTATGAACACACGGCTGCCTACGACGGCGCCATTGCCAACCACTTTGGCAAACTGGTACCGGGCGGCTCTGATAATTTTGCCCGCACCTTCAATACCCAGTTCCACAAAGTGCAGGAAATGCGTTACGGCGAAAACCCCCATCAGCAGGCCGCCTTCTATATAGAAGCAAATCCGGCTGAGGCTGGCATCGCTACCGCCCGCCAACTGCAGGGCAAGGAATTGTCCTACAATAACGTGGCCGACACCGATGCAGCGCTGGAGTGTGTGAAGAATTTTGACCTGCCTGCCTGCGTCATCGTCAAGCATGCCAACCCCTGCGGTGTCGCTGTCGCCAGTGACATTGGCAAAGCCTACGATCTGGCCTTCGCCACTGATCCGGAATCTGCTTTTGGCGGCATTATTGCATTTAACCGTGAACTGGATGCGACAACCGCAGCCGTCATTGTAGAACGCCAGTTCGTTGAAGTGATTATCGCCCCCAGTGTCAGTGAAGCAGCACTGGCAGTGGTGGCGGAGAAAAAGAACGTGCGTCTACTGGTCTGCGGTACCTGGAGCGCACAGGGTCCGGCCCTGGATTACAAACGCGTCAACGGCGGCTTACTGGTACAGGACCGCGACCTGGGCATGATTACCCTCGACGACCTGCAAGTGGTGAGTAAACGGCAACCCACTGAGCAACAGATGCAGGACCTGTTGTTTGCCTGGAAGGTGGCCAAATACGTCAAATCCAACGCCATTATCTACGCCGCCAATGGCCAAACCGTGGGGGTGGGTGCAGGACAGATGAGCCGCATAAACTCGGCTCGTATCGCCGGCATCAAGGCCGAACAGGCAGGGTTGCAAGTAGCAGGATCAGTCATGGCTTCCGATGCCTTCTTCCCCTTTCGGGACGGTATCGACAATGCCGGACAGGCAGGAATTGCCGCGGTAATCCAGCCCGGTGGGTCGATTCGCGATGAGGAAGTTATTGCGGCGGCGGATGAACACGAAATGGCGATGGTGTTCACCGGGATGCGACACTTTCGCCACTAATGGCACACTGAGGGACCTCAGCAGGCACCGTGCCGCGTTGCAACCGACCAAACATAGCGCATGTAGTGTCGAGTACACTCCGCTTGTTTGGCAGTTTCCGCCTTGCCTCGCACTAGACTGCACGTCGCTCGAGGCCAGCAGGCAATTACTTGGAACCTAGACAATGAATGTATTGATTATTGGCGGCGGCGGACGCGAGCATGCCCTGGCCTGGAAAGTTGCCCAGTCATCGCGCGTTAACACGGTTTACGTAGCACCGGGTAATGCCGGCACAGCTGGCGAACCAGGCATTGAGAATGTCGCCCTGGATGTCATGGATTTTGCCGCACTGGCAGACTTCGTCGGGCAAAATGAGGTTGCGCTCACTATCGTCGGCCCTGAAGCTCCACTGGTTGATGGCATCGTCGACTTCTTTGCCGCTCGTGGCCTGCGCTGCTTTGGTCCGAGCAAAGGCGCGGCACAACTTGAAGGCTCCAAAGCCTTTACCAAAGATTTCCTGGCACGGCACAACATCCCCAGCGCCGCCTACGGTAACTTTACTGAACTGGAGCCAGCACTGGCTTACCTGCGCGCACAGGGTGCTCCCATTGTGGTGAAGGCCGATGGTCTGGCTGCAGGCAAAGGCGTAATCGTCGCGGAGACACTGGCGCAGGCAGAGGCCGCAGTCACTGACATGTTGTCCGGCAATGCCTTTGGCGAGGCGGGATGCCGCGTGGTCATTGAAGAATTTCTGGAGGGCGAAGAAGCCAGCTTCATCGTAATGGTAGACGGCACAAATGCGCTGCCCATGGCCACCAGTCAGGATCATAAGCGCATTGGTGAAGGCGATACCGGACCCAATACGGGTGGCATGGGCGCCTATTCCCCCGCTCCGGTGGTGGACGCCGCCGTCAATCAGCGCGTAATGGAGCAGGTCATACTACCCACAGTTGCCGGGATGGCCGCTGAGGGCAATGACTACACCGGTTTCCTGTATGCCGGACTGATGATCTCCGCCGACGGCCAGCCCAAGGTCATAGAGTACAACTGCCGCTTCGGTGACCCGGAGACCCAGCCCATCCTCATGCGCCTGCAATCTGATCTGGTAGATTTGTGCGACAGCGCCCTGGACGGCACCCTGGACCAGGCGCAAACACAATGGGACCAGCGCTGCGCCATTGGCGTAGTGCTCGCAGCCCAGGGCTACCCGGAGAGCTACCCCAAAGGTACGCCCATTGAGGGATTGGACGCTCCACAGCCGGAATCAATCAAGGTCTTTCACGCCGGCACCACACTGCAAGGCGGCCGGGTAGTCACTAACGGCGGCCGGGTGCTGTGTGTCACCGCGCTCGGCGACAATATCGCCGCAGCCCAACAGGCTTGCTACGAGGCCGTGGACAAGATCACCTGGGAAGGTGTCACGCTGCGCCGCGACATTGGCTGGCGCGCCATAGCACGCTATAGTGAAGACAACACTCAGGACAACTAAGCCACAGCAACGGCAACTACATATGAGCCAACGTCGCCTCTCCCTACTGGATAAATTAATAACCGAAGCGGATTCGGTGATGCGCACCATCACCAATCGCGGTAACCATGCGGGCCGCCCATCACCCTCTAGCGGCCATTCGGACTCTGATCTTTCGGAACAGGAGCGCAAACATGTCGCCGGGCTTATGCGGGTCAATCACACCGGTGAAGTTTGTGCCCAGGCGCTGTATCAGGGCCAGGCCCTCACTGCCAAATTACCCACCGTACGCAAAGAAATGCAGCAAGCCGCCCAGGAAGAAATAGACCACCTGGTGTGGTGCGAGGAACGCCTGCGCGAACTGGGTAGTCACACCAGCTACCTCAATCCAGCCTGGTACGGCATGTCATTTGCCATGGGTGCTATCGCCGGTGCCATTGGCGACAAGGTCAGTCTGGGTTTTGTGGCAGCGACCGAGGAGCGCGTGTGCAATCACTTACGCGATCACCTGCAGCAACTGCCCGATGACGACCGCAAATCACAGCTGATTTTGCAGAAGATGCTGGAGGATGAGCAACGTCATGGAGATAACGCGCTGGAGGCCGGGGGCACGGAGTTTCCGCGACCGGTTAAAGATGCCATGAGTACGGTGTCGCAGGTGATGACCAAAACCAGTTATCGGATTTGAGCTTTTCCTGTGATTTTGAGATTCGCGCCAACATACCGGCACTGAACATTTCGGCCAAGATACCCAAATGCCGGCACTGAACACACCGGCCGCCCGGTTCGCTTAAGGTGGGGCATGCACTCTCCGAGCGGCCGCCGTGTCCAGCGCCTACCTGCGCAGGAGACCCCCAGCCCTATCGACTCGGATCTAAACCCATTAGGAATTCATTGATCCGACTGGAGGTATTTTCCCCGGCCTGACTACCCGGAGAGTGCATGCCCCATCCTAAGCGATCCGGGTAGTCAGGCCGGGGGAAATACCGGGG
>JBALVO010000013.1:9741-16205 GCA_036961445.1 Halioglobus sp. | reverse complement strand
ATCGAACTCTACTATTTCAAAGCTATGGGTAATAGCGACGCCGGCTGCACCGAACATGATAGATGCGGAACAATACTTTTCGGCGGATAATTCCACCGCACGTTTTACCTGATTTTCCTTCAGGGACACGCCCGTCACAATGAAGTGCATATTGATGCTGGTGAATACCGCAGGCACGGCGTCGGCGCGCTCCGCCTGGAGTTCTACGCGGCAATCCACTACTTGCTGACGAGACTTTTTCAGCATACTCATAACATCGTAGATGGAGCAGCCGCCAGTGCCCAGCAGCAACATTTCCATCGGCCGCGGCCCCAGGTTGCGCCCGCCGAGGTCCTCGGGACCATCCATTACCACGCTGTGCCCACTGCCGGATTCTCCGACAAACATGGCGCCATCAGTCCACTTTACTGTCGCTTTCATAGTTGCGTACTTCCTGCAAAAAATCGCCGAGCAGCTTAGCACAACAACTTACGTTTTACTTGGCCCTGTACTCGGTTAGAATTGACTGGATACACGGTCAATATTGGAGAGCACAACGGTGCTAAAACCCCAGATAGTCAACGCAATCCCCAATGTGGAAAACTTCTTGCGACACTGCCAGCGCAAGGACTACAAGTCCAAGGGAGTGGTGTTAAAGCAGGGAGAATGCAGCGATTCGCTCTATCTGATTCTGGATGGCTCGGTATCCGTTATGGTGGAGGACGAGTCAGAGCCGGGCCACATGTTGGTAGTGACCTACCTCAACCCCGGTGATTTTGTTGGTGAAATGGGCTTGTTTGATGATGATGCCCAGGTTCGCAGTGCCATGGTCGTGGCCAAGACCCAGTGCGAGGTCGCCGAGATCTCCTATGAGCGCTTCCACCAGATACGCAGTCAGTTCCCCGACATTCTCTACGCGGTTTCGCGGCAACTGGGGTCTCGCCTGCGCCAGACCACCCGCAAGCTCAGCGATCTGGCTTTTGTAGATGTCTCTGGGCGCATCGCCCACACCTTGCTGGATCTGTGCAAAGAACCGGATGCCATGACGCACCCGGATGGCATGCAGATTAAAATTACCCGCCAGGAATTGGGTAAGATCGTGGGCTGCTCGCGGGAAATGGCGGGGCGCGTACTCAAAACACTGGAAGAAGACGGACTGGTTTCTGTCTCAGGCAAGACGATGGTGGTGTTTGGTACCCGCTAAGCGGTTTTATATCAAGACCACTCAATCAATCCCAACTCCCCCTGGCTACCCATGACTGACGACATATTAACTCCCGACGCAGCGCTGATACTCGCCAAACGCCTTATAGAAGAGGATAAACCAGCGGCTGCAATGGAAACCTACCGCGGTATTCTGGCAGAATATCCGCGGCATAGAAAAGCTCTGAAAGAACTCAAAAATCTGGAAAAAACCATACCGAGCCAAAGCAATGGGGGAAATTTGCAGGCCGATATGGAAAAATTAATGCAACTCTACACAACCAAAAAACTTGACCAGGCAATGACACATGCCAAACACCTGTGTAGACGCTATCCGGATCAGCCCATGCCTTTCAACATACTGGGCGTTATTCATGCCTCCCGCGGCAACAATGATGAAGCGGTGCAGAACTACGCCCAGGCACTTTCCATAGCACCAGAGTATCTCGACGCTCACAATAATCTGGGCGCTGCTTTACATGCATTGGGCAACCATGAGGCGGCTATCCGCTGCTATCAAAAAGTTATCAGCATCAACCCCAGGGATGCGGACGCGTTTTTCAACCAGGGGAATTCATTTATGAGCCTCGGTAGATATTTGCAGGCCGTTCAATGCTACCAACTTTCCATTGAATTTCGTCCCTTGTATGCCGCCGCACATTATTCCCTGGGGACAGCGTTGAAAGATTTAGGACAGCCAGAACAGGCCCTGGAAAGCTTTAAAAACACCGTGAAAATAGACCCCACATTGGTCAATGCCCATCTGCGTATCGGTAATTTGCTGCGAGAAATGAACCTGTATGATGCGGCAATCGCGGCACTCAATGCCGGCCTGGCCCTGAACCCTGACTCCCAGGAAATCAAACATTTCCTCAATGAAGCCCAGAATCACGACGATAACTGATAATTACCTTTGGCAACATTAACGACAAGATCAAAGGCGCTAATGATCCAGGTTGCGGAACCGGTCTGTGCGGCGAAGCTTTTATAGAGTCCTGCACCTCTGCCGAAGGGGTAGACCTGTCTAGCAATACGCTCGAACGCAGCGCATAGAAATCAGTCTATGATCAACTCCACTGTGGTGATATAACAACGGCGTTGGCGCAACTCGATAACGATTATTAACTTTTTATCTGTTCAGATCCACAGCTTAGTCAGAGCTAGTCAATTAACCAGGGAAAAATAGTTCCCGCAGCTTCTCACCTGGCTCCGGTGCCCGCATAAACGCTTCGCCCACCAGGAAAGCATGCACATTTTCTGCACGCATATAGGCGACATTTTCCGGCGTATGGATTCCGCTTTCAGTCACCACGAGCCGGTCCTGGGGAATATAGGGCAGCAGATCCAGCGTCGTTTCCAGGCGCATCTCAAAGGTGTGCAGATCACGGTTGTTGATGCCAATTAACGGCGAGGATAATTCCAGCGCGCGCTCCAACTCCGCCCGATCGTGTACTTCGATCAGCACGTCAACACCCACTTCAGCTGCCGCATCTGCCAGCTCACGCATCTGCTCGTCGGCAAGCGCTGCGACTATCAGTAGCACCGCATCGGCACCGATAGCTCGGGCTTCCACTACCTGGTAGGGATCAACCGTGAAATCCTTGCGCAGCACCGGCAGCTCACAGGCCGCCCTCGCCTGTTGTAAATACTCGTCGCAGCCTTGAAAGAAATCAATGTCGGTTAGCACCGACAGGCACGCGGCGCCACCATCCTGATAGCTGGCGGCAATCTGTGCCGGCTGAAAATCTTCGCGTATCACGCCTTTGCTGGGAGAGGCCTTTTTAACCTCGGCAATCACCGCGGCTTCAGCACGGGCAACCCGCGCCTGCAACGCCGCAGCAAAACCCCTCGTGACCGTTTGCTCGGTGATCCGCTGTTCCAGACTGGACAGGGACGTGTGGACCCTGCGCGCGGCCACTTCTTCGCGCTTGCGCGCCAGTATCTTGCGCAGGATGGTCGGTGCGTTCGTTGTCATAGGTTCAGCCGGTGCCACGCATTAATTGCGTGAAGTCGATAAATTCCTTGAGCTTTTCCGCTGCCTGGCCACTGGCCAGCACATCTTCGGCCATTGCCACGCCATCGGCCAGGGTAGCGGCGACACCACTAACATAGATGGTGGCGCCGGCATTCAGCGCGAGCATATCGGCAGCCTTGCGTGATGGCTCATCATCGGCGCCTGTCAGTGCCTTGTGGATCAGGCTCGCTGATGCGGCCGCACTGCTGACCGACAAACCCTCAAGGCTCTGCCGTTCGATGGAGAATTCTTCCGGGGTAATGTGATAGCAGGAGATATTGCCATTGCGCAGCTCTGCCACCTGGGTACCTGCCGCTATGGAAATCTCATCCAGACCATCGTCCGAGTGCACAATCATGGCATGCTCTGCACCCAGCGCTTTGAGCACTTCAGCCATGAGCAGACACAGGTCCTCGGAGAACACACCTATCACCTGGCGGCGCACTGCAGCGGGGTTGGTCAGCGGCCCGAGAATATTGAACATCGTGCGCAGTCCCAGCTCCTTGCGAGGACTGATGGCATGACGCATGGCGCTGTGATGAGCAGGGGCAAACATAAAGCCCACACCCACCTCATTGATAGCGCGAGCCACCTGCTGCGGCGCAAGATCCAGGGGCATACCCAGCTGTTCCAATACATCGGAGCTGCCACTGGTGCTGGAGACCGAGCGATTACCGTGCTTGGCAACTCTGGCACCCGCCGCCGCCACCACGAAACTTGACGCAGTGGATACATTAAACAGATTGGCGCCATCGCCGCCGGTACCGACCAGGTCCACCAGGTTCGGCCCCGACACCAGCACGGGCGTGGCCAATTCACGCATAACCTGGGCGGCACCAGCGATTTCATCAATGGTTTCGCCCTTCATGCGCAGGGCCACCAACAAACCGCCAATCTGGGCAGCGGTGGCATCACCGGACATCACCTGATGCATCACCGCCATCATTTCTTCACGACTCAGGTTGCCATTATCTACCACTCGGGCGAGGGCCTGCTGGATATTCATGTTATGAGCTCCTTTACTGCTCCAGAAAATTGCGCAGTAGATCGTGTCCATGAGCAGTGAGAATAGACTCAGGGTGAAACTGCACACCCTCTACCGCTAGTTCCTTGTGCCGCAGGCCCATGATTTCGTCGACGTCACCGGCTTCAGTTTCGGTCCAGGCGGTGATCTCAAGGCATTCAGGCAAGCTGTGTTTCTCAACCACCAGACTGTGATAACGGGTGGCCTCGAAAGGCTCGCTGAGGCCGCGAAATACACCTTCGCCACGATGATGTATAGGCGAGGTCTTGCCGTGCATGACCTTACGCGCGCGCACTATATTGCCACCAAAAACCTGACCTATGCTCTGGTGTCCCAGGCAGATACCCAGCAGCGGCAACTTGCCTGCGTAGCGCTCAATCACTGCCATGGATATACCCGCTTCATTGGGTGTGCACGGACCCGGTGAGATCACGATCATCTCTGGCGCCAGTGCTGCTATATCATCCACGGTAATCTCATCGTTGCGCACCACGTGCACATCAGCACCCAACTCACCCAGATACTGCACCACGTTGTAAGTGAAGGAATCGTAGTTATCGATCATCAGTAACATGCTTAATCCTCCCCTGCCAATACCATTGAGGCCGCCCGGAACATCGCCCGGGCCTTGTTGTGCGTCTCCTTCCATTCCAGCTTGGGTACCGAATCAGCCACTACACCACCACCGGCCTGCACATATAATCTGCCGTCCTTGATCACCGCCGTGCGAATAGCGATTGCTGTATCCATGTCTCCAGCCCAGGAAATATAACCCACCGCGCCACCGTATACGCCGCGTTTGACTGGCTCCAGCTCGTCGATGATTTCCATAGCGCGAATTTTGGGCGCGCCGCTCAAGGTGCCGGCGGGCAAGGTGGCGCGCAGCACATCGATAGCGCTCTTGCCCTTTTTCAATCGTCCGGTGACGTTGGACACAATGTGCATCACGTGGGAATAGCGCTCCACTTCCATCTTGTCCGTGAGCTCCACGCTACCTATTTCGGCAATGCGTCCCACATCGTTGCGTCCAAGATCAATCAGCATCAGGTGCTCGGCGATTTCCTTGGGATCAGCCAGTAACTCGGCTTCTAGCGCGGCATCTTCTTCCTCGGTATGTCCGCGGCGCCGGGTACCGGCTATGGGGCGCACGGTGACCAGGCCTTTTTCCAGCCGCGCCAGAATCTCCGGAGAGGATCCCACAATGTGAAAATCTTCCAGGTCCAGGTAGTACATGTAAGGGGAAGGATTGAGATTGCGCAGGGCGCGGTAGAGATTCAGTGGCGGCGCGGTAAATGGAATACTCATGCGCTGGGACGGCACTACCTGCATCACATCACCGGCCAGCACATACTCTTTTACCTTGTCGACACTGGCCTCATACATTTCCCGGGTAAAGTCAGACTCGGCCTGCTGCTCCAGATCGGCACTGTCAGCAGCATCCAAAATAACTTCTGGCAACGGCTGCATAGGCAGCGGCAAACGCGCCACCAGTTCCTGCAATCGTTGTCGCGCCAGCTCCAGGGATGCATCCACAGCAGGGTCTGCATTAACGATCAAGCGAATCGTACCGGCCAGATTGTCGAACACCAGCACTTCCTCGGACACCATCAACAGGATGTCCGGGGTACCCAAAGTATCGGGCGGTGTGCTCGGCTCCAACCGTGGTTCGACGTAACGCACGGTGTCGTACCCAAAGTAGCCCACCAGACCACCATGAAACACAGGCAGGTCATCTCTGGGGGCTGTGCGATACCGGTGCTGGAAGGCCTCAGCGTAGGCCAGAGGATCCTCCACCTCTTCGCACTCGATCAGTTTGCCGCCCACCCAAACCTCAGCGCGGTGACCAAATACCTTGAGCAGGGTGCGGCAAGGCATGCCAATAATAGAATAGCGGCCCCACTTCTCACCGCCCTGTACGGATTCGAAGAAATACGAATACGGGCCTTCTGCCAGCTTTCTATAGGTGCTAATCGGCGTTTCAAGGTCGGCCAGCACTTCCAGGCTGACAGGTATACGGTTGTAGTCTTGCGCTGCAAACGCAGCAAATTCCTGCGGTGTCATGGGATATCCTCGGAGAGTAAATTTGCGAAATCAGGTCGTGGCAAAGCCCTGGCTACCATCGCCAGCAAGTGACCTCTCGCATCGACAGCAAGTCGATACCATTACGCATTGCTGTTTGCACAGCTCTCTCCAGGAATTGGGGACTGGCTATTGTACATGTTGGCTTTTTATTGGCAAGCAGGC
>JBALVO010000013.1:0-9641 GCA_036961445.1 Halioglobus sp. | reverse complement strand
CCGCCGTCGATCTCCAGGCGAATATCAAAACCCGACGCAGCAATCATGGCGCGGGCTTCTCGCAGCTTGTCCAGCGTCCCGGGGATGAACGACTGCCCACCAAACCCCGGATTGACCGACATCAGCAGAACCATATCCACCTTGTCCAACACATACTTCAGCACATCCAGGCCCATATGCGGATTGAACACCAGTCCCGATTTGCAGCCCGCATCACGGATCATCTGCAGGGAACGATCCACGTGGGTGGATGCATCGGGGTGGAAGGTAATGTAGCTGGCACCTGCCTCTGCGAAATCACCGATCAACTGGTCCACCGGGCTCACCATCAGGTGCACGTCGATAGCGGCGGTGACGCCGTGCTTGCGTAGAGCCTTGCACACCATGGGGCCGATGGTGAGATTGGGCACATAGTGATTGTCCATTACATCAAAATGTACGATATCGGCGCCAGCGGCGAGCACCGCATCGACCTCTTCTCCCAGGCGGGCGAAATCAGCTGACAGGATAGAGGGGGCGATCAGGTAATCAGTCATGGTGAGCTCCGGCACATTTTCTGGGCGCTATTCTAACTTCTAACGGATGGCGGTACACGGCCAGATCGGCAATGTGGGTAAAAAACTTACTACCTGCCTGAGCGCTCAGCGGTATCCAGCGCCTGCAAGCGCTCGGGCGTGCCCACGTCCTGCCACTGGCCGTCATAATACTCGGCACTTACGCTGCCACTGGCGATTGCAGCATCCAGCAGGGGGCGCAGTGGCATTTTTCCTGGCGCCATTCCGGCAAAAAACGCCCTGGTATAGATTGCCACGCCAGAATAGGTGAAACCGCTTTCATCTGGTTTGCGCACGCGCACCCGGCCATCGCCATCCAGACAAAAATCTCCAAGGGGGTGCTGGGGAGGATTCCCCACCATCACCAGATGAGCGGTTTCTGTTGGCCCAGGCGCATAAGCCGCCAGTTTCTGGAATGGGTATTCGATCCAGATATCACCATTCACCACCAAAAACGGCTGCTCTCCCAGCAGGGGCATGGCCTTCAGGATGCCTCCCGCGGTTTCCAGCGGCTGCTGTTCGCGCGAATACGCAATGCTCACGCCCCAATGACTGCCATCACCACAGTAATCGACAATTTGCTGGGCCAGGTGCGAGACGTTAATCACCAGCTCGACAATACCGGCCTGCGCCAGACGCCGGATATGGTGCTCGATGAGTGGAACATCCGCTACACGCAGCAACGGCTTGGGCGTATGGTCGGTCAGCGGGCGCATGCGCTCACCCACCCCTGCTGCCAGTATCATCCCCTTCACGTCTTGTTGCTCCAATCCTGACCGGCAATTAACGGGGCGAGCTTACGGGTAAACCATTGGTTGAATGCAGCAAACTCCGGCTCCCGGGCGGCATATTTTTCCAGGATTTCCATCACATAATGAATCACCAGGGGCAGGTCATCCAGGTAGGCGGACTTGCCATCGCGCAGATACAGCCGGGCGAAAGTACCCAGCACCTTGATATGGCGCTGCAACCCCATCCAGTCGAACCAGCGCATGAACCGCTCGTCATTCACCCCCCGAAGCTGACCCAGTGCCTGCAGCGCATCCCGCTGCTGCAATGCCCAGGCAGCTACCTGCTCCGGGGACCACTGGATATAACAATCGCGCAACAGGGACACCAGATCGTAGGTAATCGGTCCCACGACCGCGTCCTGAAAATCGATAACCGCCAGTTCACCATCCTGCTGCAACATCAAGTTGCGGCTGTGGAAGTCCCGGTGCACCAGCACCTGGGGCTGCTCCAGCGCGCTGCCGATTAAGCGGGCAAACAGACCGTCCAACAAATCCTGTTCAGCGGGATTTGGCGTATAACCCAGCAGAGCCTCAACAAACCAGTCGGCGAATCGGCTAAGCTCTTCCGTCAATAACGCATGATCGTAAAGAGGAAGATCCACCTGCTCGGGAACCAACGCCGCGATATGGCGCAATACGGCAAAAGCCTCTGCATAATATCTATCCACCGATCCGGCATTAAGCTCGGGCAGTAATACGCGATCCCCAAGGTCCTGCAACAACAAAAAACCTCGCTCCAGATCAACCGCATAAAGCGCCGGCACCTTCACGCCTGCGCCGCCAAGTAATTCGCGCACCGCCAGAAAGGCCGCATTTTTCTCTGTGGCCGGTGGCGCCTCAACCAAAATATAACTTTGCCCTGCCCACAGAAAACGAAAATAGCGGCGATTACTGGCATCTCCCGCCACCACGGTCAATGCCGGCGGGCGTTCAGCTACAGTAGCCCTCAGGGCAGCAAGGGCCCAGGGTAAAAGTTCAGCGGGTACGGGACGGGGCAATACAGTGCTCTCCTGATTCAAAATTTGACGGACAAGGGCGGGGGGATGCTTTAGAATCCGCGTTTATCTCGCAAACAAGCCCTGACATTAATGACACCTGAACATGCCAGCCCCTTAAATCGCCTGGTTCACACGTCGGCTCGCCGTGCACGCACCTGCATGGCAGTGATGTTGATGGGCTGGATGCTGCCGGTGTCCTTAGTGGCACAGGATACCAACCCTGGGGACTGTGCCGCCAATGGTAATAGCGAAATTGACGAATGTTCTGTCGTAGATGCCGTCACCACCGGCCCCACAGCAGACACTCGCATCCTGGACTGGGCGCCCATCGACGAGGTACCCCAGGCACTGCAAGACCGCCAGTGTGTTAATTGTGCCGGGCGGTATATCGACCCCCTGGCAGACGAAAAAGACAGCGCGCCGCCCGAAGACGCGCACATAAATGCCAACGCCAACAGTACCGAAATGACAGACGAGCAGGTCATCCTGACCGGGGGTGTGGAGGCGGTACAGGGTTATCGTCACCTGCGCGGAGACAGTGCCATCATTGATCGGGAGGAGGAGTCTGCCACCATCATCGGCAATGTGACCCTGCGTGAACCGGGAATTTTACTCCAGGGTGACAACGCCAAGGTCTATTCCAAGTCCGGTGAAGCCACCGTCCATAACGGCGAGTTTGTGTTCCACCAGGAACATATGCGCGGCACCGCCGACATGCTGCAACGCGACGGCGAGGGCCTGATACATATTCACAATGGCAGCTTCAGTTATTGCGCACCTGGCGAAAATGACTGGGCCATACACGCTGATGAGATGGATCTGGACCTGGATGAGGGGCTGGGCACGGCGCGGGACGCAAAGATTAGAGTGAATGGTGTGCCGGTGTTCTACACGCCGTGGTTGCGCTTTCCCCTGGATGATCGCCGTCGCACCGGCTTCCTGTGGCCAGATTTTGGCAACGATAGCTCGGGTGGACTGGATATTGCCGCGCCCATCTATTTCAACCTGGCACCCAATTATGACGCCATCTATGCACCGCGCTATATTGAGGAGCGCGGGGTCAATCACGAACTGAAGTTCCGCTACCTGGATCCGTTGATTGGACACTGGACCGTCGGTGGCGCGTACATGAATAAAGATGATCGCTACAAGGACCAGACCCCGGATAATCGCAGCGACGACCGCTGGCTGGGCGTAGTGAAACAAAACGGACTGTTTGAACAACGCTGGCGCTCCCGGGTGGACTACAGCAAAGCCAGTGACGTGGACTACCTCAAGGACCTGGAAACGTCCAGTCTCGAGGCGCAGCGTGAGACCAGCCTGTTGCAATTGGCCTCGCTCGATTATCTTGGCGACAATTGGTTAGTGAACATCAATGCACAGCAGTTTCAGTCCCTGGCCGATGACATCAACGACGATTATAAAAAACTGCCCCAGTTGACTGGCCAGTATCGCAGCCGAGGCACGCCCTTCGAGCTGGCACCGGTGATAGTAGGACAATATTCAAATTTCGATTCCGATGAAGACCGCGTCACCGGACAGCGCGTTTATGCCGAGGCAGGCATGACCTATCCCATGCTGTGGGGTTACGGGTTTCTCACACCCACCGTGAAGTACCGCCAGTTGGAATACGATCTGAGCGACGGTGTGTTCTTTCCGGATAACAGTCCATCCGCCGGCGCGCCACTGGCCAGCCTGGACGGAGGCCTGGTATTCGAACGACCCACCAATTTTTTTGGCAGTAAAGACATGATTCAGACGCTGGAGCCGCGCCTGTACTACCTGTACAGCGAGTATGAAGAACAAACGGACCAGCCCGATTTTGACAGCGCCGAGCTGACCTTTACCTACAATCAGTTATTTCGTGAAACACGGTTCTCCGGCCGCGATCGACTGGATGACGCCAACCAGGTTTCCGTGGGCGTGACCTCTCGCTTTATCGACGCCGCTAACGGGCGTAAATTGTTCAGCGCCAGTTTGGGGCAGATTTTTTACTTTAGAGACCGCAAGGTACGCCTGCTAGCGGTTGCACCGCCACTTGATGAATCCGGCTCAGAAATCGCCGGCGAAATGACGTTCACGCCCAACAAGCACTTGAGCATGCGCACCAACCTGGTCTGGGACCCGTACAGCACCAACATGAATTCCGGTCACTTCCTGACCAGTTACACCGCCGACAATGGCAGCATATTCAATATTGGCTATTCCTATCGCCGGCCCTTGACCACGGTCAATACGCAGCCGGCGACCGAAGAAGCCAGTATTTCCGGTTATTTCCCGTTGAACAATAACTGGAGCGTGTTCGCCTCCATGGATTACAGTGTGGAGGCAAATACCAGCGTGGAGGATATGGCAGGAGTGGAATATGATACCTGCTGCTGGACCTTTCGCCTGCTACACCTGCGCTATTACGACAACGTATCAGGTAGTGTCCCGGATTTTGACAATCCTGACCTGGAACGGGAACACTCCACGCAAGTACAAATTGTACTCAAGGGTATGGGTGGCTTCGGCGACCGTATTACCAGCATAATGCAGGACATGATTCGAGGTTTTGAAGAACGTGAATATTAAGAAACTGTTGCTGGCAACAAGCCTGGCAGCCACCGTGTTTAGTGCACTGCAACTGCACGCCGCCACCGAGATTGTTGACCAGGTAGTGGCCATCGTCGACGACGACATCATCATGGCCAGCGAATTGCGCGAGCGCGTAGCCGCCGTGAACGAAAATCTCAAACTCCGGGGGGGCACGCCACCCCCTGAGGACACGATCATCAGGGAAACCCTGGACCGGTTGATTCTGGAAAGTATCCAGCTGCAAAAAGGCGAGCGCGCCGGCGTGCGCGTCTCCGACGCCCAACTAAACAGCGCCATGCAACGTGTGGCCGCGCAAAACCGCATGACGCCGGACCAGTTCCGCCTGGCACTGGAACAGGAAGGCCAATCCTATGCCAACATGCGCGAACAGGTGCGCAGGGAAATGATTATCCAGCGGGTGCAGGGCGGCAATGTTAACCAGCGTATCCAGATCACTGAAAAAGAAGTCGACAACTTCCTGGCGAATGAAGAGGGCCAGAAACTCACCCAACCGGAATACCACATCGTACATTCCCTGCTGGCCGTCTCCCCCCAGGCTGCTGAACCTGACGTGGCGGACGCACAGGCTTACGTAGAAAAAATGGGCAACCGCATTCGCGCCGGAGAACCCTTCGAACAGGTTATGAGTTCCAGCACCGGGCAATATACCTTCAGCGGCGGCGACCTGGGATGGCGCAAATTGGATGACCTGCCTTCGCTTTTTAGCGATGTGGCTCCGGGGCTGGCCGTGGGCGAAACCGCTGGCCCCATCCGCAGTGACAGCGGCTTTCACCTTATTTTTATGGCCGAAAAACGCGGTGGCGAGCAAATGATCGCACAGACCGAAGCACGCCATATTCTGATCCAGCCCTCTGAGATCATGACAGACAAGCAGGCGCAGGAACTGGTCATAGAACTAAAAGCCCGCGCCGAGAACGGTGAAGACTTCGGCGATCTGGCCAAGGAATACTCAGAAGATATAGGCTCGGCGGCCGAGGGCGGTGACCTGGGCTGGACCAACCCAGGGCAGATGGTGCCCGAGTTTGAACAGGCCATGAACAAAACGGCAGTGGACCAGATCTCCGATCCGGTGCACTCCCAATTCGGCTGGCATATTATTCAGGTACTGGGCCGCAGGGATCAGGACATGACCAACGAGGCCAGCCGCGCCAAGGCGATGGACTACCTGCACGGCCGTAAGTACCAGGAAGAGCTGGATGCCTGGTTGCGCCAGATCCGCGATGAAGCCTTTGTTGATATCAAGTAGGCCTGCAGTGTGTCAGTTGCAAGAATAGCCATTACCGCGGGGGAGCCCGCGGGCATCGGCCCGGACATTGTTCTGATGGCGGCCCAGCAGCAGTGGGAGGCAGAGCTGGTGGTGATTGCCGACCCTGAATTGCTGCTGCACCGGGCACAGCTATTAGGCCTGCCCATCGAGCTACAACCGCTGGACCCACACAAGACTTGCGCGCCGCATCAGCCCGGGGTTTTGAAAGTCGACCCGATCGCGCTGACGGTCCCTGTCGTTGCAGGGAAACTGAATCCCGACAATGCACCCTACGTGCTGGCAACACTGCAAAAAGCAGTCGATGGCTGCCTGACAGGCAGTTACCAAGCGATGGTGACCGCGCCAGTGCAAAAATCGGTGATTAACGACGCCGGAATCCCGTTCAGTGGGCATACGGAATTTTTGGCACAGGCCACGGGCACTGCCAAAGTCGTGATGATGCTGGCAGCCAGGGAATTACGGGTAGCCCTGGCTACGACCCACCTGGCACTCAAGGACGTACCCGCCGCGATAAGTGCGCAACTCCTGGAACAAACTCTGCATATCCTGCACCGTGATCTTATCGGTAAATTTGGCATAGCCAAACCCAGAATTGCCGTGCTGGGCCTGAACCCACACGCAGGAGAAGGCGGCCATATGGGTACCGAGGAAATAGACATCATCATCCCTACCCTGAACCGTCTTAACGCTGACGGTATGAATCTCCTGGGACCACTACCGGCCGATACCGCTTTCAATCCCAAGGTTCTGGATGACTGCGATGCGGTATTCGCCATGTATCACGACCAGGGCCTGCCGGTACTGAAGTACGCCGGCTTTGGCGAGGCAGTGAATATCACCCTGGGTCTGCCCATCACCCGCACCTCTGTTGATCACGGCACCGCATTGGATCTGGCTGGCACCGGCCGGGCGGATCCCGGCAGCCTTATCCACGCCATCGGGTTGGCGAGCAAAATCAGCAGTCCCGGCTGAGCCTTTGGTTTACAGACTGGTGTCTGCCCCCTAGAATTGCACCTCGCTTCCAACACACCAAGAGCCCCCAATGGCCGACGACGTCAGCATTTCCTACTCCTTCCAGACCGGCCCGACTGCCACACCCGCACCTGCGGTCAACCCCGCTGAAAATGACTTAATCGCCTTCACTAACTGCGATCAGGTCGACCTGGGCAATGGCGGCGTGCTGCTGCAAAACCGGGACAACGGCAAACAAATGACCATAAGCCCGGAAGTCGCAACAGCACTGACCTATTGCCACACCTTCAAAACCCTGCAGGAACACGCGCAGACACTGGTCGGCACCATCCCGCAGCTGCAGGGACAGCTGACCGATGTGACCAAAGTTCTAATGATGGTTAAGGACGCCGGACTGATGCTGAGCGCGCAAAGTATCTGTGACCGACTCAGCCCCGATAACCCACCCGTCGCAGCGCTGGCGCCAACCCGTGTTTGCATTATCACCTGCGATCGCCCCGCTGCGGTGGAGCGCTTGCTGGACTCCATGCTCAGCGCAGGCAGCCTCAGTAGTCACGACGAGTTATTCCTGGTGGATGATTCACGCGACCCGGCCAATGGTGAGCAGAACCGCGAGCTGGTAGCGAAGTTCAATCTGACCAGCAGTAAAGACATGCGCTATCTTGGCGCCGCACAGCAGCTTAAGTTCCTGCAGGCAATGATCGCCACCCAACCCGACGATGAAGATGCCATCCGCTTCCTTATCGACCGCGAACGCTGGGCACCGCATAAGAGCTATGGCCTTGCGCGCACCATGTGCCTGTTACTAACCGTCGGCTACCGCTGCATTGTGCTGGACGACGATATACTGTGTGCCAGCGTATTGCCGCCCTCGCAGTCCGGCAGCGTTACCTTCGGTGGCGGATCCACCCGGGAGCTGGCATGCTATGCCTCCGCGCAGGAACTGATGCAAAATGCCGTGTTGGGCGATACCAGTCCACTAACTGGTCACGCCCAATGTCTTGGCATGAACCTGTCGCAAGCGCTGCCATCATTGAATGCCGTAGGCTTAAACCAGACCCTCTTGCACCAGGCTAACGCGACAATGCTTAACACGCTGCAGGCAGACTCCCCCATTTTGATCACGCAATGTGGTTCCTGGGGAGATCCTGGCACCGCCGGCTCCGCCTGGCTTTTCCATCTCGGGGCAGAATCTATCGAACGGGCATTGACAGCACCTGGCGGCCTGTCCGGCGCACTGCAAAACCGTCACTACTGGCTGGGCCGCAACCGGTCCAACATCAGTAAGATGGCCGTTATGTCACAGGCAACTGGCCTGGACAATACGCAACTACTGCCGCCGTACTTTCCCGCATTTCGCAGTGAGGACTATTTATTCGCCAGCATGGTTGTTTACCTACACCCGACTGCCGCAGTACTGGACTACAACTGGTGTGTGCCGCACCTGCCACTGGAACAGCGCGGCGGCTCACGTGCAGCACAGGAGCCGATAGCTGCGCAGGCCGGGCTGGGCTTGTGCGCACGCTACCTGGCCGATCGTGCCGACTATGAGCCGGGCGTTGCCCCTGCAACACGATTACAGAAATTAGCGTTGCACCTGGCCGAACTGAGCCAACGCGACCCCTCCAGCCTGGTGGCGACCCTGCGCACTGAGCTTGCCCAGCAACACGCAGAGCAATTGCGACGACTAGATCAACAATTAAAGAACGCTCCACAACTGGGCTCCCAAACCTGGGAAGGGTATCTGCAGCACGGTTTAGATGAGGTAAATGCAGCACTGCAAACGCCGATCAAAGTTGTGGACATACCCGGTCTGCCGCAAAGCCTGGATGAAGAACAACTGTTACTGAATGCTAAAGCGGTTATGGCTGATTTGAGTTCCGCACTGTTGGTCTGGCCTGGTATACGCCAGGCTTCCGCCGAAATTACGCGTTCAATGCTGGAGTCTGGTGATCTGGTGCCCTAAAGGATGAAAGTAGACAAGGATGACAGTGAATTTTTTCGATCTCTAGGCAAAGCCTTACTGGCTCTGGTGGTCAGTGCGATTATCCTTATGGCCTCTTTTGCTATTTACTGCATGACCCTGTCACCGGAAGGTGCGAATACGAGCCACAGCAAAACCATACTGGGGAAGCAATTCAAAACCATAATGGGCACCACCGCAATTACCGGTGATGCTCTTGAGATAACAGATTTCAAGACCCACAACGACGAAAAACATGCGCTGGTAACGTTGAAAACCACGTTCAGCGCCAGCAATTATCCCCTGCTGTCTTATCAGTTCGAAGACCAGCATGCAGGAATGCGGATCAATCTCATCTGGCGGACGGCTGACAATCCGCGCAAGTTATCCACAACACCGCTACATTGGAATCCTAACTCTTCATCGATGTTTAACCTTGCGAAACTGGCAAATTGGACTGGGAAGATCACCGAGATCGGCGTGCATATAGTGGGCGGT
>JBALVO010000199.1:0-4512 GCA_036961445.1 Halioglobus sp. | reverse complement strand
CGAATCCAAGGCCATTTAAAATCGCGCAACATTGTTTGGAGGCGCTTGTTAGCCTCTCCAAATAGAATTTTTCATAATGCTGTTAGAGAATTTAGCGATCAAATAGGTATCGACAAATTAACTTCTTGAGATCAGAGAAACTCCGCCTCAGATTTCAAGCCACTGCCCGACTCCATTCTGAGAACGCACTCATCCTGAGATCACGGTAATGCTGGGCACGTACTTTGTGCCTACCCAAATTGAATAGATTGGAAACAGCCGCATGAGCACCAAGAAATCCCTGTGCCTGCCTGACTGATTTGAATCGTCGCATCCCTCGCTCTCGCACCCTAGTGGCTTCATGGGATTGCTCAGCCCGATTATTCTCATACTGTTGGGTACTGTGGATCACCTCAAGAATAAGTTCCCTGTGAGCGACCCCATAGCTGCGCAGTTTATCAGTAACGATCTTTCTGGGTTCCCTGCCATGACTTCGCAACAGGCGTTTGAAGAACCGTTTCGCAGCGGCAGCGTCACGCTTTGCCTGGAGGTACACGTCCACCACCTCACCATCCTGGTCAACTGCTCGCCACAGGTAGTGCTGTTTACCATTGATCTTCACGAAGACCTCGTCGATGAAGAAAGTATCACCGTAGCCTCGGTGCTTTCGTTTCAATCGACGTGTATAAAGAGCGCCGAATTTTATACACCACAACCGGATCGCCTCTCGGGATACTGTGATGCCTCGCTGGGCCAGTAGATCTTCGATATCCCTATGGCTGAGGTTGAGGTTGAAGCGATGATAGAGCCAGACTGCATAGGAGATGATGTCTGGAGGGAAGCGGTGGCGTTTATACGTATTCATGATGCGATTCTAACAATTTCGGCTGTTAACTTGGCGACACCTTTCGGAAGGTTAACTTGTCACTACCTCTGACGGGAATCGGTGGCGTTTGTAGGTATTCATATGCCGGTTCTATCAAGATCCGTCAGTTAACTTGTCAGTAGCCAGAAAACTCTTGACCTCAAGTTACCTTGAGGTATTAAGGTATGCACATCAACCATATGAGAGTTAACAATGAACATACCAGAAGTATATCGCGACTTATTGACAGGCATTGGGTCAACCATTTTCAGTGTCATTGCAGTGGATGGATCGGTGCAATCGTCATTAGTATGGAGCGACTTTGAGGATGGCGTAGTCAGTATAAACATGTTGAACACGACGCCAAAACTGAAGAGTCTCGTAAGAAACGGGAAGGCTACAATACTCAAGGTTGATCCCGAAAATGAAGACAATTACATTTCTATACGCTGCTCACTCGTGCGAGTAGATTCAGATGGAGCGATAGCCCATCTAGACAAGCTTACACATAGGCACTCTGGGAAGGAAAAATGGTACGGTGGTGCGGTTCCAGAGAATGAAACAGAAAAAGAGAATCGCGTAGTTGTATACATAAAACCGGATAAAGTGTATTTCACATAACTACGCGATAGAGCTCGAGTTTAACGACCGCTCTGAGTTGAAAGCAGACATTACCAGGATGTCTGCTTTCGCCCACTTTACGACATTTCGGGCAAGTTGGAGCGATGACCGCTTTCGACGCATAGCGGACGAAAAAATATCTGTCAGTACGCCCCAAATTCAGGCAGTGGCTACCGCCGCTTTCACCTCAAAGGAAACATCGGAAAGGGCTCCGTTATTGTGAGGCTCGCTCCCAATTTTCCAGTCAGCTGGCTTTATTTGGGTCAACTGTTTATCGTAGTACAGAGGACACACTTTTTCATTCAGCAATAACAAATTGATCAAAGTGTTTTGAATGTCGTCTGTTTATTCACCGGATAAAAGGAGAAACAATATGAAAGGGCCTAAGGTGTTCGGCATGGGACGCAAAACGACGGTGTTCCTGACCGGCTTTGTGGTGACGTTGACCCTGGCCGGTTGCGCGTCTGCGCCGCCGGAGCGAGCTCTTTCCACAAAGGAGCCCAAGTACGCCTCGTTGGCGAATGGACACAATCCGATGGACCCGGAACAGGTCTCTCCCATGTACGCCACGACGACGCCCGGAGTTGGAGATAATGTCGCTCGCACTTTGGAACGTAAACGCGGTCACGCGCTCAATTTGCTCTCCATATCAGGCGGTGGACAGAATGGCGCCTTCGGTGCCGGCTTCCTTACCGGTTGGCGCGAGAGCGGTCGGCGGCCGGAGTTTGATTTCGTCGGCGGTGTCAGCACCGGCGCATTACTGGCGACGCACGCGCTACTAGGCACTCCAGCGGACGACGCGCTACTCGAACAGATGTACACGGAGATCACCGACAAGGATATTTACGAGGGCAGGTCGATATTTGACATCCTGTCTAGCGATTCCCTTAGAAATACCTCGCCACTGCAAGCGCTTATCGCCAAATATATCACCGCCGAGACCTTGCAGCGAGTAGCTGCCGCCCTCGATGACAATCGACTGCTAATGATGGGCACGACTAACGTTGATTATGGCCAGACCTGGGTATGGAATATGTCACTTATTGCGAAGGACGGTGAGCTCGACCTTTATCGCAAGGTAATGCTCGCCTCTGCATCGTTCCCGATCGTCTTTCCACCGGTGGAAATCGATGGTCATCTCTTCGTCGACGGGGCCGCCCGCTCGAATGTAGTCGTTATTGGTATGGGCGGATCGGAGCAACCAGCGCCGCCTCTGTATGGGCCCGGCAACTTGTACTTGATTTCTAACGGCAAATTTCAGCATCCTCCCGCGGCATTGCGCAGAGCTCTCGGTGACGTCGCAGCAACAACAGTTGGCGTGATGATGGACCAATCGATGCAAACCGCTTTGACGCGGTCCTATTTGGGCGCGCAGTTCCTGGGTTACAATTTCAATATGGTCGCGATCCCGGACGATGTAGCGATCGGCAACGACCCGCTGGCCTTTGATCCAAAACAGATGCGTGCAGCCTTCGACGCAGGGCGTGCGCTAGCGAAACAGCCCGACCCGTGGGTGAGCAAGCCACCCAATGCAGGGGACATTCCCCCTTGGGCTATGGAGGCGATAGATGCTGCCATGTGACAAGTTATAGTACTTGTCTGTCCGGATTTCTCCTTTCAGCCAACCGGCGATTTGCTCGGGAGAACAGTTGCATCTGCGCTTCATCGTCATATATCAGGTGGGGTTCCGAACGTCCATTCGTAGGCGAAAGCGGTAGTAGCCGAGACGTGGCATCAGCCTGAAAGCTGGCACACCCTTACGACCGCTGCTGGCACTAAGCAGACCCTCAAGATGACTGATTTGTGGCTTTTCTAATGTCCCCTTTGAGGTGCGACCTCAACCGGTCGACGCAACACAGGCGTTTAATCTATCAGCTGGCGTTTCAAAACCCAAGGTCTTGCGGGGGCGCTCGTTTAGCCGCCTAGCAACAGCATTTAGTTTGGCTTGGGAGTGCCCTGACAGGTCGGTACCTTTTGGAAAGTACTGCCTGAGCAATCCATTCGTGTTTTCATTAGAGCCACGCTGCCACGGACTTCGCGGGTCGCAGAAGTAGACTTTTATGTCCGTCGCCAGCGTAAATTGTTTGTGGTTCGACATCTCTGAACCCCGGTCCCAGGTCAACGACTTATACAGTTCGCTGGGCAGCTTGTGCGATTGCTTGATCAGGGCCCGAATCACAGTATCTGTATTTTTGTTGTCCACCCGGGCCAGCATCACATACCGCGTATGGCGTTCTACCAGCGTCGCAATGTGGCTGCCGTTTGTGCCTGCGATAAGGTCACCTTCCCAGTGACCCGGGACTGCCCGATCCTCCACCGAAGCTGGTCGCTCACTAATCGTCACCGCATCCACAATCTTTCCCAGCCCTTTCCCTTTCAGGCTGGTATGCCTGGGTCGCCTTGTTGTTCGCTGGGTTCTCAGACACGCCAGAAGCTCTTTTTTAAGCACTCCGCGGGCCTGGATGAACAAACTCTTGTAGATGGTTTCGTGTGACACGTGGTTCCGCTCATCGTCCGGGTATCGCTGTTTCAACCAGCCTGCAATCTGCTCGGGCGACCACTCGATCTGTAACTTTTCAGTGACGACCCTTGCCAGAAAAGGGCGACCCGCCAGCTTACAGGCCTTTGGTCTCAAGGCCCGCTGCGACGCGGCATCCTCAGCAGAACTTGCTCGATAGGAAGCATACCCTCCATTGCGTTGAATTTCCCGACTTACTGTTAAGGGGGAGCGACCGAGTTGGGACGCTATTTCTCGCATCGACAATTGGATAGCAAGGCCCCTGGAGATGACCTCCCGCTCCGCCAGTGTCAGAGCGAGGGACGATCGCTTTCTCTGCCTGGGTCGGATGCCGCCATTCTCAGTAAGTATTCGTCGAATAGACGGGTGGTGCCGGTCAAATAGCCTGGCGATGTCGTGCATCGACTCGCCTTTCTGCCAGCGATCCCACATCAAGGCCTTTTGGCTATCTGTATAAACAATCCGAGGTCTTCGTTTCATCTGCAACACTCCTTCTCTGTACATAGAGTTTAGAATGTTGCGTCGACCG
>JBALVO010000198.1:0-4561 GCA_036961445.1 Halioglobus sp. | reverse complement strand
CCTACAAGGGCAATAAAATAGGTCAGGGCAAGGCGAATGCCTGTGAATATTTGCGAGAAAACCCAGCGATTGCTGATGAGATTGAACAAAAGATTCGTGCTGAGTTAATGCCGCAACCCAAAAAGAAGGGGGCCGCTGAAGAAACTCCGGTTCAAAAGGAGGAGGTTGGGGTATAAATGATCTGTTGAGCCTTAACGGGTTTTGTTAGAGAAGCCGCACTTGCATAAGTGCGGTTTTTTTATGTATTGGATTACAGAATTTATCCAACTTATTGTGATTCACGTAGACCTGTATTGACACCGCAACCAGGAAGACTTGAATCGCAAGGCAGGCAGCCATGGCCCCCAACCCGAGAAGTACATTTCCAACTATCAGTCCGCCTCCAATACCAAAGAGTCTCGTTTTTTTAACTGCCGCTCCCTCAACCACTCAAGGAATAGCAGCGACGTCCATGCATACAGTGTAACGCCGACAAACAGCCCCATTCGAACTGCAAACGCCTTGTATGGGTCCTTGCCATTGGCGCTGTCGGCCACAGCCGGACCAACCAGGATAAACAGAGTAACGATCACATTCAGCCAGAAACTCGGCGAAAAGCGGCTGGAAAATATACCGTACAATTTTGCGGACATCCAAGTAGTAAACGCCAGTGTCCATAGCGCGAACATCCAAAGATTTGGTGTCAGTTTTAGGCAAAACCAGAAAAGGATGGCGAGGAGGCCCGCAAGAAAGGTCGATCCCAGCAACTCCCTACCAGCATTCCTGGCATTGATTTCTGATGTTTGGTGGCTCAGGGCAACAGACTTCATGATCGTGGACGCATAGAAACTCGGGTCGGTCAGGCCCAGTAGAAAGACTGGAAAGACCGTCATCGTTGCCCGGGCCGCCAGCCAGCGGGATTGCAGTGGCTGTGGTTTTTGTGGTGGTGGAGGTGGCACATCCTCTTCGGGAAACAGGGGATAGACTATCCATTGGCATACCACGGCGATTGCTATTGCGATCATCAACTCCTGCGTCACCGTAACAGCTAAATCAAAGCTAATTTGCCCCATCATGGTAATCAAAGTCACCCCGATAGTGAGCAGGCTACCGACAGGCGGTTTGCCAAGATTCAGGCTGATGTAGTTGGCGAGAAATAGACCCAGCAATACGAGCAGGAGACCCGTGGCAGCGTAATTCTGCAGAATCGGCGTCAGTATCAAGCCACTACTCAACATGATAGCAAGCGCAAGAAGTAGCCCCAACAACGCCCTGGGGCCCATGGGTGGCTTGGGCGTGGCGGTGAGAAGGCACCCGAACACTGGCGCCATAAATGGCATTTCGAGTGCCATTGCGTATCCTGCCGCCAAGGACAGGGAAATAGTAATGCTAAGCCTGAATACGCGCCGCGCTCCTATATGCATGGAAGACGCCCGCAATCAGTATGCGTAGGACAAGAAGCTCATGACTCGAATGTACAGCTTGGCCAAAATCCATGTCACCGAGGCTTCCTCGGTATAAGCCGTCACTGACGCCTGCCCTCCAATGCGCAACTGGGTCATGAGTTCCTCCTTTTGGTGTACATCAAAGCGAACCAGCACTTGGAAACGCTGCGACTCGCGCAGCCAATCACGATTGTTGTCCACGGTCGGCAGAGTTCCCGGTGCTGGCGGCTGCCCGGAACTCACGCCAAAACCGATATTAGTGATCTTTCCTTCATAGACCGAGCCCGGAAGAGAATCGAACAGGATTTCCACCGGCGTCCCAGTCTTGAGGTGTCCTAGGTTGTTTTCGGTGAACTCTGCCTGGATCCAGACATCATTGAGCGAAATCAGTGTTATCACGGGGGTGCCGGTACTAGCGTAGTATCCGACATCCACACGCAGATCAGTGATTTCACCCCGGTCTGTAGCCTTCACCACCGTACGCTCAAGATCGAGGTCAGCTTTCTCGACAGCAGTACGTGCGGTTCTGAGGATTGTATTTTTTTCCCGAGAATCCCCACCCATATCCTGAATGGCCTGCTCGATCTGGGCCGCGGCCGATTTCACTTGTGCTTGTGATTGCCCAAGGGTCGCCCGAGAAACTTCCAGGCGGCGGGTCGAAATCGTACCCGGGTCGTCCATGTGCAGGCGCTCTAGGCGCATAGTATCTTTCTGCGCTTTCACAAGGTTGGCTTGAGCGGATTCCAGATTTGCTCGCGCAGCATCCACACCTGCATCCCCCGCTTCAACCTGCCGCAGCGCATTGGCGTAGTCAGACTGGGCTTTTTCCAATGCAATCTCGTACTGGGTAGGGTCGATTTTGAACAGTGTCTGTCCGGCTTCGACTCGCTCGTTGTTTTTGGCGTACACCTCGATGACTTTGCCCGCAACTTGCGGTGCAACGCCGATCACGTAGCCCTGGACGCGACCCTGGGAGGTATAGGGTGTATATCGATCAGATACCAGATACCAAGCTAGGCTGAGGATGATCACCACGGCGGTCACCATGCCACCCCGTTTGACCGCTTTGGGAGCTTCATCCGGTCCAGCCTCCACGGGCTGCTGACCTTGCTCATCCTCACTTATATTAGCTTCAGTCATATTCTTTCTAATCCTGTTTTATTCATCCTGTTTAGGTAGAGGCGCATTCAGCATGTCATCCCAGTCAGTCCGTTTTTCCATAATCTCGCGAATTTTATCGGGGATCAAATTTTCACCATCCACGGGCTGCCAGCCACCGCCCAGTGATTTGTAGAATGCGATTACCGCGTTGATGTGATCCCCCTGGTTAACTACGTAGCTGGTAGAGGCTCCGGCCCTTGCCAACTGCGCGCTCAGTACACGCTGGAAATCGGAGTAACCTTCTTGGTAGCGCTTCGAGGACAGCACAAGCGAGCGTTCCGCCGCTACCAAGGCTTCTTTGAGCAGGGCATCCTTCTCCTTTGTCTTAACCACGCTGATCGCTGCGTTATCTATTTCACTGGCGGCGCCAAGTACCGTCAGTTGATAACTTTCGATCAACTGCTGCAGGGATGCATCCTGCACGCGCACGTTGTTTTCTATGCGATCGTAGTTAAACAGGTTCCAAGTGAAGCCGGGGCCGAAGCCAGTACTGACACTGTCATTGGTGGAGTTCAGGGAATTACCCGACCAACCGATCGTCCCGAACAGTGAGATTGCGGGATATAAATCTGCCTCGGCCACGCCGATCTGCGCTGACTGCGCAGCCACCTGCCATGCAGCTGTGCGAACATCAGGACGCCGCATCACCAGCTTTGCGGGAATCCCCCCAATCATCAGGGGTGATAATGCAGGCATCTCTTCTGCCACACTGGTAAGTTCCGTTATTTTTCCGGGAGAGCGTGCCAGCAGAACAGCGATAGAGTTTTGGATCTGTTCCAGGCTGATTTCCAGGCTGGGGATGCTGGCCAGGGTGCTCAGATACTGGGTTTTGGCCTGTTGGACATCCAGTTCAGAAGATTGCCCGCTCTCGTAAAGACGAGTGGTGATTTCCATACTACGTTTCTGCAGGTCGCCGTTTTCTCGTGCGATCTTGATCCGCTGGAGAGTGGTGAGGTAACTGAAGTATGCCTGAGCCATCTGTGCAGAAAGCAGTACCTGAGCATTTTGGTAATTGGTAATGCTGGCGAAGAACGCCGCGTCCGCAGACTCAATACCGCGCTGATAGCGACCCCAAAAGTCCAATTCCCAGCCCACATTGAAGCCGGCATTGTAACTGTTCAAATCCGAATGATTGCCGGAGTCGTCACCCTCCGTAGGCCAGCTGTCAGTCCGCGCCCATGAACCGCTGAGCTGCTGTTGTTGGGGGTACTGGTTGCCGGTAGCAATCCCCAGCAGGGCCCTGCTCTGGACAATGGCCAAGGCAGCGATCTGTAAAGTTGAGTTTTTCTCACGCGCGGTTTCTATCAACCCGTTGAGAATTGGGTCGTTGAAGGCCAGCCACCAGAAGTCGAGGTCCTCTTCTGTGGTGTCCGTCGTGATGGCCTGACCGTAAAGGTTGGTTTGCCACTCATCCAGCCACTCTACCTTGGGTTCCTCATAATCGGGCCCCAGGGTGGTACAGGCTTGAAGTGCCAACGCGGCACATGCGACAACGAATGCTTTTTGCGCTCTTCTCATTGGCGGCACCCGGGCCCCTTTCAATATCGACGTCTAAAACATACCAAACACCGTGAGTTTCATAGAGCTGGACTAGTAAACAGTGGCCAGCAGACTCGACGGGGCAGGGTTCATGCTTATCGTGGGTTAGTTTTAAGTACAAATCAATAGTCAGATACCGGCGGTCAGGCGAGGTTAAGTTGGTCTAACCGTGCGGTTCACATTAATATCTACCGTTGGAGTATTCAGGAAGTTGAGGAGGTAATATAGTTAACAGATGACAGAGCTGGTTGCCTATAAAAGTCTGATAGTTATCCTGTTTCTTGTGGTGTTGTTCTTTGCTGAACGTTATGCGCCAGCTGTCGTCGTGCCTGAAAAAATTGTCGCCGCTCAGCGTATCAAGAACAACTTGCTACTATGGTTTTGTAACAGTCTTTTTTCACCGTTGATTGTCTTGCCCGTAACAATGTATGCCATAA
>JBALVO010000197.1:0-4658 GCA_036961445.1 Halioglobus sp. | reverse complement strand
GGGTCATAGAGAATCGATTCCCGCCACAGATGGCCCATATCGGTCGGCTCTTGCTCAAATTCAAAGCCTCTTGCCTTCAGCATTAACACAAGCTCATCCAGATTTTCGTGCTCAAAATAAATGACGGACGCGTTTTCACCGCCATTCTCAGTTAAACTGAGCGAGAACGTCGAGTTACCTTCTGTGCATTCAAAGCGCGCGTAGTGAGGCGTGTCTACAATCTGCAAAAAGCCCATTCTTCGGTAAAACTCAGTCGCTATTTCCATGTCATGGGCCGGCAATGTAATTTGGTTCAGATTCATTGGCTTAACTCCTTGATAACGCCCATACCGCTTTCTCAGGCAAAATAGTCTACTGAATAATACGGTTGCGAGTCTTGATTATTCTCCGTGATCGGTAATACTCCGTAACTGGCGCGGTTCGAAAGTTGTGATCAATCCTGCCACCTGGAAGAAGCAAACGTAATGAACCCAAGTACTCCAGGGGCAGAAATCTTGCGATAGGCAATGGGCCTTCTATAGCGAGTTAGCGGCAAGAAACAGGTGGTTTTTTCACGCTATTACATGTTTTATACCAGTGTGACGTATCGATTAGCCGCACAGTGAGGATGTATGCAGATATTTTGTTTGGGTTTGATTATATTTTCGGTCGTCGTGATTGTCGTTGGCATTATCAAGGTGCATGAACTGCCGGGCGACATTGCCAAACGCAAAGGTCATCCGCAAGCCGAAGCCATTAGAATCTGCAGTCTACTGGGTCTTATTGTGTTCCCTTTTTGGATGTTCGCCTTGCTGTGGGCTTATATCAAACCCGTAATGACCCCTATATCGATCGAAACCGACTCCGGGAGCAACGCGCAACCCACACCTGAAGCACCCGATGGAGCACAACCCTAGTGGAAATTTTGCTCACGCTCGCCTATGTGTTTCTGGTTCGCCTGGTTTTCTTTGACTACCGCTGGCTTCCCTGGAACCTTGTGACCGGAATGCTTGTTTGGGGGCTGTATGCTGCAGCGGCACTGACCGAAATCATTCTGCTGGGACAGTACACCCCATATAGCGACCGGGTCTTTGTGGAGCGTCCCGTCGTTCAGATGGCCACCTACCTTGGGGGCCAGGTTGAAGAGGTCTACGTCAAGGGTGAACAGCACGTCAAAAAGGGCGAACCGTTGTATAAAATGGATCCAACGCCGACACAGGCAAAACTGGACAAGGCCATTGCTGCCCTGGCGGAGGCCCAGCAGTTATATGGGGACTCGAAGAAACTGGTGGAGAAACGTGTTCTGGCAGCAGAGGCCCTCAAGGTGAAGGCGGATGAGCGGGATGCGGCCCAGGCAGATGTTGACAAGTACACCTATGAATTACAGCAAACAGTCGCCTATGCCCCCTTCGACGGCTATGCCGTTAACCTGCAACTCAGGGCTGGGCAATTCGCGCGACTAAAAGCGCCCGTTATGTCATTCGTAAGTAGCGAGGAGGCCTTCCTGGTAATGGCTATTCGCCAGGAAGGCATGCAGTATGTCAAGCCGGGGCAGGAGATTGAATTCGCACTGAGTATGTATCCCGGGGAGGTGTTTACCACCGAGGTATATTCGATGGTGCAGGGCACAGGCGAGGCGCAAATGTTTCTGGGAGGACAGATTCCGCTGGTTTCCTCAATCAAGGAAATAGGGTACTTCGCCCTGGTGGCTGACCTGGATGAGGAGAAAATCGGCAAAGCCATGGTGTTCGGTGCGTCAGGGATCGCGTCCATCAATACCCGCCAAGGTGCCGATGTTTTCTGGCTATTACGACGCATCGAAATCCAATCGGAGAGCTTGCTAAATTACCTGTACAACCCGTTTAAAGGCTAACTGTTAGCCTGACTGATCTAAATGTGAAGCCCCACAGGTTCTCGGACACGCAAGCGCCAACAGATCGCGCTGCACTTAACTGATCTTTCCACCTGAAAATCATCCAAAAATAGAAATGAATCGTCTAAGATACAATTGATTCACGGCAAGGAACCAAAAACTGGTATCTATAAAATGTCTGGATCATAACGTCGAAGAACCCAAGGAGGGCGCATGCTCGATAAAAATACAATGATTGGACTCCTGGCCGATATCACCGGCGAGTACTTCACCGCAAGGCTGGTGGATGAGGGTGTTGAAGGCGATTCCACTAAAGCATCCGGCATGGATGGCGTAAAGATCGGACAAGTGGGTTCTTACCTGTCTATCAAGCTACCTAATCTGGTGACAATTGTCATGGTGGAGCGCAGCTATCGTGTCAACGACAGCCAGGGTCGCGCCGCACATATGGTGCGTTTGACACCCCTTGGCGAGCTCAGCCCGGAGGGCAATTTCAGCAAGGGTATCTCTCGCTTCCCCAACATTGGCGACGAGGTCCACGTGGTCTTGCAAGAACAACTGGAAAGCATCTTTGCACCCCAAGGTGAAACCGAATACAAAGTCGGCCGTCTGGCCTCCTTTGAGGGCGTCGATGTGCACCTGGATGCATCGGCATTTTTTGGTCGCCACGTGGCCATTCTCGGACAGAGCGGTTCGGGAAAATCCTGGACAGTCACCAGCCTGATACAATCTGCGCTGCGCGGTATGCCCCACGCGCATATCATCTTGCTGGATTTGCACGGCGAATATTGTGACAAGGAAGTAGATGGCGAGTCGATCAGCTCACCATTTCTGGCGAGTCAGGTACGCAGCCTCAATGCGCATGACGTGGAATTTCCCTATTGGCTTATGACCTATTCCGAGCTCTGCGATTTGATCATCGATCCGTCTGACGAAGACGCCTCAATACAGATTGCGTACCTGCGTTCAATCCTGATCAGGCTCAAGCGGGACAGTAACACGCACCTCGATCTGGGACACATCACTGTTGACTCTCCTGTGTATTACTCGATGGATGAGTTTGCCGAGTTAATCCACCAGGCCAACACCGAAACCAGCAACTTCGGCAAGACGAAATCAACTCTGTTCGGTAAATTTAACCAATTGCTGGTGAGACTGGACAGCCTGTTTAGTGATACCCGCTATGACTTCCTCATGAAACCCAAAATGCGAACCTCCACCGAATCATTGGCGGACCTCATGAAAGACATAGTCGGCCTGGGGCAACCCAACGCAAGTGTGACGGTACTGGATCTCAGCGCCGTGCCGTTCGACGTGGTACCAATGGTAACCGCACAAATTGGCCGACTCGCCTACGAATTCAATTTCTGGAACCCGCTGTGCCGGGAGTTCCCAATCTTCCTCATCTGCGAAGAGGCACACGAGTACATTCCTCGAGAGGATATTCCGCGCTTCCGGGAAGCGCGTCGCTCAATGGAGAGAATTTCCAAGAACGGCCGTAAATACGGTATCGGCCTTTGCGTGGTGAGCCAGCGGCCGCACGATGTGTCGGAAACGGTGCTGGCCCAGTGCAACTCATATATTTGTCTGCGTATTTCCAACCCGGAAGACCAGCAGTATATGCGATCCATGGTGCCTGAAGCCGCGCGCGGCACGTTTGCGGCGCTTACCTCGCTGTCGAAAGGGGAAGCAGTCGCGCTGGGCGAAGCCGTACCTATGCCGGTGCGCTTCAAGGTCGATCTACCGGACCCCCCACCGAACTCGACGGATATAGATTACGCAGGCAAGTGGCGCGATGGCGGTAAGGAGATCAGCGTCGAGAAGCTGATAAGCAACTGGCACAGGCAGCTGCGATAAGCCGGCCCGCTCTGTGTAGTACAAGTTTTCAGTGCTGGGTACCGCGCTAAGGGGTCGAACTGCTTTAGCCACTTGCCGTCCCCGCCCTTTAATGCCTGGTGTGACTTAGCCAGTCATAGGACGCCGCCCTTTGACTGAAATATACGCTAGCGACACTGACCAATATCAACCCCGGAGCAAACTACCACACAGCCTGACGTCACAACGAAGATAGCTCAGGTCGTCTCGCATGGCGGCCTCACCATGACCACTGGGACTTAGCCCCAGCCAACGTCCCCGCCGGCTTCTGAACAGTTACCGCGGGTGTCGCTTCCCGGAACCCGCCAGACAGGACAAGCCTGCAACTGTTGCTCACAGCGGGCCTGGAGCCCCTCTCATCTGCAAGCAATCAAGCCGATGGAGGTAGCATTGCCGCTATTCTCAGGCCTACCTAAAAGAGAATTATTCTCATTTGGTGTTGATTATGAGAATGATTCCTAATAACATCCCCGCAATTACACGTAGCAAACAATCAATGGGGACACGGCTAGTGAACAAATTTACCGCGGGACTGGTGCTAATGATGTGCACCACTACTGCGATGGCGGCAACGCCCTCGCCTGAGGAAATGTGGGCCATTATCCAACAGCAACAGCAGGAGATTGCCCGCTTGAAGGAGCAGGTCTCCCACGCGAATGAGGAAATCAGAGAAACCAGCGTCAAAGTTGAAGCGACAGCCAGTATGGTAGAGGAAGGGATCGCACCGGGTGGCCAGTCACTGGCATCGAGTTGGACAGAACGTACCCAGATTGGCAGCTACGGTGAGATGCATTACAACAACCTGGAAAACCAAAATGGCAACGGTGGTGATGGCGACAAAGACGAGCTGGATTTCCACCGCTTTGTTTTCTTTCTGGGGCATGATTTCAGCGACACAACCCGAATGTTCTCGGAAGTGGAACTGGAACAC
>JBALVO010000196.1:0-4717 GCA_036961445.1 Halioglobus sp. | reverse complement strand
AAGTTGCGAAGCTATGGTGTCGCGCACCGAGAGCTGATGCCCGAGACGATCCACAGTACTACGCAGTATGAGAATAATCGGGCAGAGCAATCTCACGAGGCGACCAGGGTAAGAGAGCGAGGGATGCGTAAGTTTAAGTCGGTTGGTCAGGCTCGGAGATTCGTCACCGCCCATGCTGCTGGTAGTCTTTGCTGGTACCTTCGCGATGAAATGGGGCATGCGCGCCACTGATGGCTAAAGCGTGGCTTGTTAATGACTGATTCACGGAGCACTATAGCAAGAGCTAGACGATGTTTTCATGAGGTAGTCAGGTGTCAGAAAAGCTGGTAATCAGCCTTGGCGGCAATGCTTTCGCCGGAGCCAATGAAGCGATGACCATGTCGGGCCAGTTCGCCTTTGCGGCGGCCACCCTGGAACCCCTTTCCAGATTCCTTGATAGCGATAGCCAGTTGCTTGTTACCCACGGCAACGGCCCTCAGGTGGGCTATATTCTCACCCGGGTTGAAGAGGCGCTCGGTAAGGCCTATTCCCTGCCACTTGAAGTTTGCGTGGCAGAATCGGAAGGGGAAATCGGTTATGTGCTGCAACAGACCCTGCATAACCTGACCCGCGGCCGCCACCCGGTAGCCACGCTTCTCACCCAGGTGCTGGTTGACGAAAACGATCCCGCTTTTCTCAACCCCACCAAGCCGGTGGGTCCCTGGTTTGAGCTGCAGCAGGCAGCGACCCTGGAAGCGGCGGGTATCGCACTTGTCTACGATAGCGATGGGCGCGGTCGCCGGGTTGTGCCCTCTCCACGACCCACATCTATCGTGGAGGTGCAGGTCATCCGTCAGATGCTCGAGCTGGGTATCATCGTCATTGCCGCCGGTGGTGGCGGTATCCCTGTAGTGGAACGCAATGGCAGGCTGGAGGGCGTGGAGGCTGTAGTCGACAAGGACCTGGCCACCGCATTGTTGGCAGTTGCCATTGGCGCCGACCTACTGGTACTGGTGACGGGAGTGCCCGGAGTGTATACGAATTTCCTAAGCGATGATGCTCGCTTACTCGAGCATATTCATCCCGACGAACTGGAAGCGCTTGCCAGCGCAGGGCATTTCCCGCCGGGGAGCATGGGACCCAAGGTGGAGGCCGCTATTCACTATGTGCGCGCCACTGGCAAGCGCGCAGTTATTTGCCAGCCCGGAGATCTTATCCAGGCGATTGCGGGGGAGTTAGGAACGATTGTAGATGCCGAGGTCAAGTAGGGACATGTTCAATTGTATTATCATGGGCGCGGCCGGCCGCGATTTTCACGACTTCAGGACCTTCTTTGTCGATCACCCCGAGTTTCATGTTTGCGCTTTTACTGCAACCCAAATTCCCTTTATCGCCGAGCGCAGTTTCCCCCAGGCGCTGGCGGGGGAAGGCTACGATGTGGACATTCCCATCTATGATGAACAGGAGTTACCCGGTCTTATCGATGTCCTGGATATCGATTTTGTTTTCTTCGCTTACAGTGACCTGCCCCATAGTGAAGTGATGCACAGGGCGTCAATGGTGCAGGCCGCTGGTGCCAGCTTTGTTTTACTGGGACCGAAGCTGACCATGCTTAAATCCTGCAAGAAGGTGGTGTCCATTACCGCCACTCGTACCGGTGCGGGAAAGAGCCCGCTGACCCAGTGGCTGGCGCTGGGCCTGAGGGATGCGGGTATCCGGGTGGCGACATTGCGACACCCCATGCCCTACGGCAATCTGAGCCAACAGGCGGTACAGCGCTTTGCCGAGTTTGCCGACCTGGACCGAAACAACTGTACGATCGAAGAGCGGGAAGAGTACGAGCCCTATGTGCGCCAGGGTCTGGTGATCTTTGCCGGGGTGGATTACCGGGCCATTCTGAGGGCGGCGGAAGAAGAGGCTGACATCATATTATGGGATGGTGGTAACAACGATTTCTCCTTTGTTGAACCGGACCTCAGCATCGTTGTCAGCGACGCTTTGCGGGCGGGGCACGGGCTTGATTACTATCCGGGTGAAACCAATTTCAGGGCGGCAGACATCTTGGTGATCAACAAGGTCGCCAATGCCAGTTCCGCCGATATCGAGACCATCATCGCATTGAAAAGCAGGCTTAATCCCGGCGCTGAACTGGTGCACTCAGATCTTGAGGTCAGCGTGGATGAAGCGCAGGAAATTCGCGGCAAGCGGGTACTGATCGTCGAGGATGGCCCCACCGTTACCCACGGCGGCATGGCCTATGGTGCCGGTTGGGTGGCGGCGAGAAAATATGGGGTCGGTGAAATCCTGGATCCCGAACCTTCTTCCGTGGGCAGTATCCGTGAAACCATTGCCGCTAATCCGCATTTGCGACATGTGCTGCCCGCCATGGGTTATTCAGAAGAACAGCGCGCAGAATTGAAAGCCACCATTGAAGCCAGCGGTGCGGACGTGGTGATCAATGCCAGTCCTGCCAATATCGCCGAATTGCTTGAGCTGTCGCTGCCGGTGGTGCAGGTTCGGTATGGCTTTGTGCCGCGCGAAGGGGTGGATATATTTAGCAGGGTTGCGGGTCTGCTGACAACCTAGATAACCTCGTCCCAATAACGATCCACCCGGTCCTGAATTTCTGCAATCTTGGCGGGCACATGGTATCCGCCAATCACTATCGGATTCTCAGGGTCAGTGCGTTCACACAATGGAGCAGGGCGGTGGCGTAAACGTAGAGATCAAATTTTTGCGGTCTGCAGAAGTTAATCTGCAAATACCTTTTGAGAGCTTTTTTCTAGGTCGGGCCATCTAAAGCAGACGCTGTAATCTCAGGCAATTTCATGCTGCCCGCTATGTATAGCCAGTTCTTTCACCTCTCGCTGCCGATTCCTGTCTTCGACGCTCTCGATAGCTTGAATTCGGGAAACATAGCTGGAAGGACAGTTTGATTCCTTTGCACCAATCACTACGTGCTGCAGATACCATGTATAGGGCTTTAAAGCATCATTGATTTTTATTGCGTAGTAGGTAAACGCTGCGACATTTTCTCCCGTGTCTCTAGTGAGAGTGACCAGTTTTTCATTGTAGCCGAATCCCAGCCCTTCGGCTGAATCCAGAGCTGGCTTTTCAAAAGGATCGATCCTGAACAGGGAGCCAAAAACGAAGTCATTGGAATTCTCCGTTTGGAAGGCATCGCATTTGCCGGAGCCATCCGCGCCGTGCTTATGGAAGCGCAAATCATGATGCTGGAGAGTGCAGGCTCCGATTCTTTCTGCACTCGGGGCTCGCTTTCTGAGGCGAGAAAGTGACATATTTGATCCATAGGCGAAATAGAACATCGATTCTCCTGGTAGCTCAAAGTCGGTTAAACGAATACCAGCGTCAAGAAATTACTAGCTTCAGTGTTTTCGTAAGTCCGCCTTGTCTGCTGAACTCTCCGGTCAATTATGCGAGGCAGGATATCCGAGCGGAAGTGTCGCATATATGCCACTAATTATCTCTCCAGTGGGTATTGCCAACTTAACTCCACGAATTTCACGGGCAGATAATATGCCAAATCTGGAGTCAAGTAGGGAATGCCCCGGGGGGTTACCAGGAAACTGCAGATATGGCCGACGGACCTAACGTACTCGACGGCGCTGATGTGGTGGAATAGGTTGGGGTCGGTGGCCGGTGTCGGGTTCGTCAAGTGCGCCTGTCCGACGCCTATTCAGGCTCGGCACGCACTTGGTATCTGCCACTCACTATCGGGATCTCAGGGTCAGTGCGTTCGCTGAAAGAAGTAGGGCGGTGGCCTGATTTTAAACAGAGGATATTCAACGGTCTGCAAAAGTTAAGTTGTCAGTACGGTTGGTAGTGGTAACCTAACCAACTGATCTATCTGCGACCTATCCGACCGGGAAGCCTCACCGGAGTTTTGTCGCCCCACTGCCAATGGGTATGATGGTGATTCCAATCATGCAAAGGGTGAAAGATGGTCGAGAAAATTATCCAGGTAGCAGACAACTTTTGGAATATTCGGGGCTCTTTCCGCATCGGTGGGGTCGTGGATATTGGCACTCAGGCCTCACTTATCAGACTGGCCAGTGGCAATTTCTTGCTTCTGGATTCCTATGCGCTGAGCGAGACACTGAGAGAGGAAATCAACGTTATCCTGGACGACGGAGGCGAGATCGAAGCCATCGTGAACCTGCACCCCTTCCACACTGTGCACGTGGAGCGGATGCACGAATTGTACCCCGAGGCACGTCTTCATGGGACCCAGCGGCACCTGGACCGGTTCCCCGAGCTGCCCTGGGAGGAGGTGCGAAGCGAAGATCAGGAACTTCATGAGTGGTACTCCGACGATCTCGATTTTACCATCCCGCGGGGCGTGGACTTCATTTCCGCCAATGAAAACGTTCACTTTGCGTCCGTCCTGGTCTACCACCGGGCATCAGGCACCATCCACGCAGATGATACCCTGATGTATATCCGTCTACCGCTCCTTCTGAGGCAGGTGGGTTTGCGCGACCGGGTCAGCTTCCATCCGACACTTGCGATGGCGCTGGAAAAGCGCGCGGGGGCGGCAGCGGAGTTCAGGAAGTGGGCTGCGGAATTCACAGAGGCCTGGGGCGATGCTGAAAATCTCTGTGCAGCACACTCCGGCACCCTATTGGCCGAAACAAACCGTGGGGCCTCGATCCGCGACCGCATGCGCAAGGCCAGGGGGCGCTGCGAACTGGTTCTTCGGACGCACGAGCGCCGCTAC
>JBALVO010000195.1:0-4742 GCA_036961445.1 Halioglobus sp. | reverse complement strand
TATAAGTGTTCATGAACCGATTCTAGCAATTTCTAGCAGTTAAGTTGGCAGTACCTCTGCCACTCCCCCCTCGCGTAACAACACCTCGTGTCCGCAATCGGGGTCGGTACATACTACTGCGTAAGGCTTCACCAACTGCTCAATCTGCAGGTCGGCGGCTGCTACGAAGTTATGCAAAAACCAGTTGAACCTTTCAATGTCGACAAATGCCGAATGCGCAAGCCTAAAACTGAAAAACCGCAGCACATCGCTGCGGCTCGAGCCGAGCACCCAGTTTTCCAGTTTCTCGAGATTACCGGCCAGGTATGAGCCACCAACCATCGCGCCCACTGACGTGCCGCAAACAACGTCGGGCTCAATGCCGGCTGCAACGAGTGCTTTGAGGACGCCGATATGCGACCAGCCGCGTGACGCGCCTGATCCCAAAGCAAGGCCGATTCTTGGCCCGTCGGTAGAATCGTTCAATCAATAGCTCCGCGAAGGAATACCCCATCATTATAGGAGTAAAGGGGTTAGGGCTCTTTATTTCCTTCGAGGTTATACAAATCAGCTGCTCTACTCAACTGGTAAAGGGCTCTGACCCCTTTACTATGAAGTTGGCAACCCCGTCGTCGCGAGGCTTGGTATCTCATTATCCTGCTTCCTAGATCCAACCTAATTCCTGGAAGCGCTTGTTGAGCATATCGGCTATTTTCTTGCCGGTATCCGTAGCCCTGCCCTCCAGCTTTCCGCCGCCGGACTTTTCCTCGTGCGTTTTCACACCGGTACTTACTATCAACCCCAGGGGGTTGTGAGTGGCAATTGTGCTCAGGACGCCGACTCCCATCCCGGGTGTTTTGCCTGCTATGCCCTCAGTCGAATCTGTCTTCGCAGAGCCGAGTACCCGCAAGCCCCCGGCTGTGTTCTGGAAACCCTCGACCACCGCTTTGAGCTCGGACTCCCCAGTGCCGAATCCAATCATGACCCGCTTCTTTTGGCTTCCGCCGGCCTCAGAAACGAGATATCCCTGGATGACAACATCGTTGATCTGCATTTCCGTTTCAGTAGTTGCCCGGCCCGCCTGCAGGCCCATAGCCTGGAACTGTTTAATCAGTTCCGAGCCAATGTCAGCACCCAACTTACGACCAGCAGAAATCTGGGCGTCTGTTTGAGGTGGATCGTTGTCGGATAACTGTCCAGCCAGCGCGGACTGCGCCGGTATATCGGACGCGGTAGCAAAGAAATCGTAAACCCAGATATGAGCCGGTTTGGGGATTGCTCCGTCTACAATTTCGTCCTGATCTGTAATCTTAGTCGACGCATATACGTCTGGGATCATCAGGGTGAACATACATAACATGATATAGCGAATAATTTTCATTAAAGAACTCCAAGTTAATTGATGGCTTCTCGATTGTGGTCAATCTGCACTTCAAACTGAGAAAATCCCTTGATAAACACACCCTGGCCCGTCATCCAACTATTGGACCCTCGATATAGCGATTCTTCGCATCAGTTTTGTGTGGTTGCTACCCGAGTAGCCCTGACCATCGTGCTACTTTTTCAACTGCGCCAGATGTGAATTAAGTCTTTCGGCCCAGCGGCGCAGCACTCGATCGAAATCAGCGGTGTTGGTCACCCGATTTGCCACTTGCGCTATACCGACGTTGTCGGCGGCTTCCGGGTCAATGATACGGGCAATAATAGCCTGCGTTTTGCCGTCATAGAGTTCGAGGTAGAGTGTCATGGACCCTGCGGAGGCCACAAAGGTCTGGCTCATGCCCGCTGTCATGATATCCGGCGCGGTGACATCCAGGTTGATGATGGCCGGGCGCAGAATAAGCACCCCGTCGCCAGCATCCTTCACCACCTGGTGCCCGCCCTCGGTGGATAATACCTTGGTGAACTCCTTAGCGAATTCTTTGGACACGCGGTCTCGGATTTCCTTCATATCCTTGTCGCTGACGCGCATATCAAAGGGCTCGTCCTGGTTGTGTTCACGCTTCCAGTTCTTACGAAAGGCCACATAGGTATCGAGCAGCGCGATCTTGTCGTAACCACTCAGGTCCGCACCGGGCTTCATGTACACAGCCCGTAATTTGGTGTCCTGCATCAGGTGCAGGCCGTCATGGCTTACCGCCGGAAAATCGGCCTTGGCGAAGGCGGTGGTCGCGGCCAGAGCAAACACCAGACATACGACAATTTTCTTGAGCATAATAGTCACCTCATCATTACTTGCTGATCTTAAGACCTTCAACCCCGACTGACAGTGCCAGGCCCTCGGACTTGGATGTCAGGTGCAAAGAGACACCCTTGTCGTTTTTGATCCAGCTACCCTGGCGCCCTTTCACGCCGGTAATGCCGGCTTCGGCCTTGAAGTAGGTGCCGTAAAAGTCTTCCACTTTAGTCAGGCTGTAGACATCGCCACTGACCTCCGCCACGGTAACACCAGCGCCGCCGATCTTGGCGCCCGTTAGTTTGAAGCCATGCTCCGCACCCTCAAATACCAGTGTGCCCTTGCCCCAGTCACCACCGATAATCAGGCCGACCTCGGTTTCTTTCAGGGTCAGGGTGCCAGACGGCTTTGCGTCTTCAGCGGCAGCAAAACCGCCCACCATCAATAGTACGAGAGTGGACAGCAGGATGCCGAAACTGCGAATGGATTTGTATGATTTCATGTTGATTCTCAGTAGTTGTTTAGGTTGAGTACTGATTCAACCAAGCCTCGCAAGAGCGGTGCCTGGTTAAACCACTGGTTTGCAGAATGCTAACTAATACAGGTCACCATCCGATGCCTGCAAAATATTGGTGACACCCTCGTCGATCATCTCCTGTAGGACACTGAGACGCTCAAATTTTTCGGCAGTATTATAGTTCTGGACATGCATCATAACGATGTTCTTCACGCCCGATTTTTTCTGAAGCTTTTTCATGTCGCTTGGGAACATGTGATACGCGCCAATAATCTTGAGTTTTTGTTCCAGGGTCACACCACCCCAGGGGGCAGACATGATGTTTTTCCGGGTAATGCCTTCGACGAACAGAATATCAGCATCCTTGGCAGCACTTGCCAGGCCTTCGGAATAATGGCCGTCACCTCCAAATACCAAAACCCTGTTATCCGGTTTAGTCGTGAACCTGTAAGCATAGGTGTGTTCCAAAAAGCCGTGCTTGGTTGGAAATGCCTCGACCAACACGTTGTCATCTTCGAAGATCTTGCGTCCATTGACATCCGTGTGCGGCCAGACCGGTATGCCGACAGCCGTCGCGCCATCGAACTTTTGCGCTGTTGAACCCTGGGCCATTTCGTTGCGATCGATGCGCCAGCCGGCGTTAATGCTGGCCATCATTTCGTCGACACCCTCAGGTCCATAGACCTTCTTATCGGCACTGCCTAAATTCTGGCCATACTTAAAGGGGTTAGAGATAAACGACGGCAAACCGACCGTGTGATCTTCGTGCAGGTGAGTGAGAAACATATACTTGAGGTTCGGCAGGGCCATGACTGATACGAGATCGATCGCGGGCTGCGCTTGGACGGAATAACCGACAGCGCGCCACCATCCCTCTCCCGCATCGATGAAATAAGGAGTGCCGTTCACAATTACGGCCGAGGCCGGACCGTAGCGATAGGGGTCGGGATTTGGGTCACCGGTTCCCATCACCAGAACCTTGGAGGGCTTGTCCTTCGGCGACCGGTCAATGGGTCCTCGGTTGTCATATATCGGAAAGTTAATAGGGTTGGTGTAGACCGACTTCGCCTTGCTCGTGGGCATAGTGAACGGTACATTCTGGTGGTTTCTCTCGGTGGTGGCCGCACCCGCAGCCAGGTTTTCCTTCCAGGTTTGCGCCGACGTAGCCGAAGCCAGTCCGACAAGTACGAGTGTTAATAAGGTTGATCGTAACATTGTGTATTTCCTCGCGATTTGGGTCAATTTACTTTGTTGTGATCGACGTCTCGTCAACGCCAATATGTTCCGGGGGACTGCCCGGTTTGTGGCAACTATCGATTTCATAATAATTTCCTCCTAAGGGATAATCTGATGAATCCGTACCAATTCACATTCATAGCGGTTACTGCACTTTCGCCCTGATCGGCCTTCCCGGGTAAACGCCCGCAAGCACTTTGGAGTCCTTCACCACGACGGTACCGTTGACCACGACATAGGGAATACCGGTTGTCGGTTGCGCGTTCTTACCTTTATCCAGCGACGAGTTATCGCGAACAGTATCCGGGTCGAAGATGGTGATATCAGCATCGGCCCCCACCTTTATGCGGCCCTTGTTAGCCATTTGTGGCACGCCGTTGTCTTCCAGGAATTTCGCGTACTGGTAACTCATCTTGCTGATGGCCGTCATCAACGGCATCAGCTTCTTCTCGCGCGTTAGTCGCAGTACCTTGCCATGGGCACCGGCGGTGCGCGGGTGGGTTGATATCTGGTCGAGCGGCGTATCCCAGGCATCGACGAACTTGCCGTTTGCGTCGACCATGGGGAAGCAATCGCAGCCGATCAGCACGTCGGGGTGTGCCACTGCCTTCAGCACATCCTCTTCCTTGGCGTTGTAGAAGAGCACGCCGTGAGACGGGTCACTCTTCACTAATGAATCATAGGTTTCCTTGGTCAAGCGCTTGCCGGTTGCGGTATCGATAATATCGCTGTAGGTACGGCCCATGTTGTGTTGGAAATTGTCCGGCTCGAGATAGTCAGCCTGGATTCCGTTGCCGGCACCGCCGAAGTTATAGGGATAGACTTCCAGCACCA
>JBALVO010000012.1:42410-52752 GCA_036961445.1 Halioglobus sp. | reverse complement strand
GCATGCGCCAGTGCAGGATTCTGCGGGACAATTTCTTGCGCCCTGTCTGTATAAGCTGCTTGAGGCTCTGTATTGCCATTTTCACGCTCGCTCTCCCCCATACCCGAACATCGGGTCCAGCTGCGCCACCATTTCCTCGAGCTGCTCGCACTGCTCGTCGGTAAAATAGTCCCGGTAACCACCCACCTTTGCCTTGCGCACCTTGAACGACTGAGGATTGTCCTTGTCGCCGGGCTTGACCCGGGCACCGCTGCCCTTGAAGAATTTATCTTCTTCCATTTTCTTCATGTTGTCGTAGGCTGCAAATTCCACTGCCTCGCCAACCTGTTCGGCGGTCACAACAGTACCGGTAAATTCGAGAATACTTGCCAGAACAGCACCAGGATCTGTACGCATGTCCTCATAGCGAACGACCAGCACGTCCTTTAATTCGGGAATGGCCTGCGCCCAACCATTGAAGTAATCGATAACACGCGGCAGACCCGCTTCCTTGTCGAGGACAAAATCCCAGGTACTAATCGCGGCACCATCGGCAGGATAGTCATTGATAAATTTCTTGTTGGGATGCATGCGAAACTGCCACTGAAAAAACTGTGACACGGCCACATCGCGTGGGTCGCGTACCAAAAGCACGATACGCTTGCCCAGAAAATGAGCCTTTGACTGCGCGTTACCTGTGTAGTCGCGCAGGTAATTATTGTGGGTAAAAAACACCGCAGGAAGCTGCCCATTGGCATGTTTCAGGTTGTCGAAATCCAGCAACTCACTAGCTTGAAGTCCACCTTTAAGCTGATAGGCGCGCGACAGCATGACGCGCAACCAGGTTCGACCCGACTTGCCCCAACTCATCAAAACCCAATCACTGCGCTGCAGTTTCTTGAATTCCTCTCGACCACGCAACCAACGCTCTATCTTCTTGCGACGCGTTGCGGGCAGCCAGAAGCAAAGCAGCATAATGATATGTCGTACTATAACCCGCACCTTGTCAGTCATGTGCGACGCGCACCTCGATAACATCGATAAAAGGCGGCGAATAATACCGCAAAAGGCGATTTCCCGCACTAACAGGGCAAGTGTTGATTTACCGCACTATTAACATCATTGCGCGCTGACGCGCCTTGCCGGCCCGCGTAGCGCCATACTAAAATGCCCCCATGTCACTAATCGATATTGATGGACTGCGCTCGGCGCAGTTACATACCGACCCCTTCGACTACATGGTCGTACCGGGCTTTCTCAGCAGCGCAGCACTGCGGCAGGTCAACGCGGATTATCCCGCTATTGATTCGGCCGCCAACCACGCCCTGGAAAATCTGCAATACGGCGCCGCATTCGCAAGCTTAATGGAGGAGTTACGCGGGCAACCCTTCGCCAAAGCGCTGGGTGAACGTTTTGACATGGATCTTGTGTCCCTGCCAACCACGGTAACCGTGCGCAAATATTGTGAACGCACCGATGGCAACATCCACACCGACCACAAGAGCAAGGTCATTACCGTGCTGCTGTACTTCAATGAACAGTGGGATAACGAGGACGGCCAGCTACGCATGCTGCGCTCCGGGAACAACATCGAAGACTATGTCGCACAAGTAGCGCCTCTGGGAGGCACCTTGCTGGCCTTTCGGCGCACCGACCACTCCTGGCATGGACATACCCGCTTTGTAGGAGAGCGCCGTATGGTACAGATAAACTACCTGGACCAGAGCCCTATGGCCGTCGCGGCACAGCGCATCAGTCGCTTCGGCACACACTTTATGAAGAATGTGCTGGGGATGCGCTAAACGCGGGTTAAAACAACGCTTCTATACGCTTGATCACCGTACCGACATCATCCGGCAGCTCGACATCGGCCGTGCGGAATTTCTCTCCCGCCCACACCGCCAGGCCCCGCTCCACCAGCATGCGGTGAAAGGCTCGAAAATCCCGCGTTGCGCACAATACGTTCAACACATCCAGGTAGTACACCCCTCGCGCAACGCGATGACGCCAGTGATCCCAGCTTGAATCCTGTCGCGGATTGAACAACCAGTGTGCGAGCGAACGACGCAATTGGTCAATATTACCCAGCCACCCCCCGGGTAACGGAAAGATGGCCAAAGGTTTATGCAGGTAGATCACCTCTACCATCATGGATACGCTGTCAGCGGTCACCACAAAGCCATCTGCACTGCCCAGCAGGGCTCGATAGGGGTTTTCCTGCGACTCTGCTGACCACTGGTAGAATACGGCCTGTTCCGGCAGGCCCTCGCGCAGCACCTGAATGATCTCTGGGTCGGTGCGTCGGCTGGTGGTCACATAGGGTGTGCCACCCAGCTCATTAACAATCCAGTGTGCCGTCGCCACCAGGTCATCCGCAACCTGGCGATTCATAATAAACGGATTCGTCTCACCGCCAATCAACATGGCGATCAGCGGTTTTTGCAGCCGGGAAAAACGCTCCTGCCAGGCCCGCGCTTCGACGGCAACGTCCTCTGGCTCAATACGCATCAATGGCAGGGTTGTAGGCAGAAAATTATGCATCGGCGGCATCTGGTTCTCGGCGCTGGCAACCACCAGGGAAAAATCGAGCATGTAACCGGATGGCTTGCCCACCAGGACAATTTTGGTTTTGTTGCCCGACTGCTTACGCACCCACAAAGCCACCATGGAAGGGCGCCGGCCAACGGTAATAATCAGGTCGGGCCAGGGGCCCTCTATAGGATCGGATTGGGCGGGGTCAATATGGTCAAGAGAAGGTCTGTAGCGCGGTTTACCCAGCACGTACTGGGGTAGCATATGCACATATTTATGCTCCACCGGCCAGGATAGCGCATCGACAATGGTGTCCACCTGGCCATTGTCACCGCGCTTGTCGCTGAGGATAATCCAGGTGCGGGGGGACACCAGCGTGTCGTGCACCAACCCTACGCCTGTTCCTGGCAATAACCGAGTTCTGGCAGGATATTGTCGCGTACCAGCGCCTCGAGCTCCGCCACTTGCTGCGGGTCAAAGTCGTCCCGATAACCACCTACCTTGCCACGCCGCACCTTGAACGTACTGGGGTCGTTGGCATTGACCAGTTTCATACCACCCTGACTGAAGGTGCCGCTGGTCTCGAGCTTCTGCAAATTATCGAAAGAGCCCCACTCCACCGCTGCGCGCACTTCTTCCTCACTGAAGCTCTCACCCATGAGCTGGGTGATCTTATGCAAGGTTGGTACTGGTTCAGAACGCAGCTGTTCATACTTTGCCAGCATGCCATGCTCCAGCTCCTGCACATTGCGCGCCCAGGTGTTCTGGTACTCGATAAGACTGGGCAGACCGATATCCGAGTGGCGGACAAAATCCCACATGCTTATCGTATGCCGGTCCACCGGGTTATCAATAAAATGGTTGATCAGTTCCTGCTTGGCCCGAGACTGTCGCTTGGTGAACTGGTGATACCAGGACACGGCAATATCTATCGGGTTTCGCGCCAGGAACAGTACCGGCTTATGGCGCAGCGGATTGTCAGCAGCGCCAGTGGCGAGCAATTTCCCCACCTCACCTTCATAGCTGTAATACCCATTGGTGGCGGCCAATCGAGGTATTTCAGGAATTTTGCGGGCAAATTCATCGGTATTTATCAGCTTTGACTCAGGCAGGTCATAACGCAACTGATACAAGCGCGAGATCATAACCTTAAGCCAGGTGTTGCCACTTTTGGGATGACCAATAATCAGGAAGTTGGCTCTATGCGCCTTGGCCAATTCCAGCCCAGCCAAATGCTTGCGGCGCAAAGCGACCCGCTTCTTGGCCGGCAATGGCTCTGTCGGTATGAGAATTAACGCCTTCTTGACGCCATCGCTCAGATTAAACATGTTTTGTTACTCATGGAACGGACGGGGTAGCGTGGACAACGCGTGCAATTATGGAGCAAGCGGGCCAAAATGACCAGATTATGGACGCTTGATGTACAATGGCTGCCAGCTACGACAGGAACATCACCCCTTGATCATCGACCGCCACATTAGTTGGGAAATCATTCGCCCCTTCTGCACAGGACTGGGCCTGCTAATACTGGTTTTTATCGGTTTTTCTGCGGCACGCCAGTTATCCCTGGCCGCAGAAGGACAGCTGGACATGCTCACCGCATTCAAACTGATCGGGCTTAATACCCTGATAACCCTTGAGATACTGCTGCCTTCGGCGCTGTTTTTTTCAGTGCTTTCTGCCATTGGGCGGCTGTATCGTGACTCGGAGATGAGCGCACTGTATGCGGCTGGCGTTAGCCGTGCACGCATCCTGGAAGCCGTATTAAAACTGGCATTGGTAATCGCTTTGATCACCGGTTTTATCTCGATACAGGGGCGACCCTGGGCCTACAGGACCACTTACGCACTGGAGTCGGCGGCGGCAGCAAAATTTGACCTTAAGCAAATGGCTACCGGCGAGTTTGTGAACATGGGCAATAGTGATTATATTTTCATTGCCAAGGAAATCGACCTGGAATTAGGACTGCACAAAGGCGTGTTCCTGCAAAAAAACCACGACAACAGTACCCGCTCGGAAATTATCGTCGCGGAATCCGCGTCTCTACCCACACTCAATCCCGGGCAGGCGATGCAGGCCGAGTTCTATAACGGTTATAACTATCTGCTGGACAATAGAAACAGGCAAGATATGACCCTCGAATTCAAAGAGCTCATTGTCAAACTGCCCAATGATGAGGCACAGGCGCAGTACCGGCGAAAAGCAGAGACCACAATCAACCTGGCTGCATCGAACCAGCCCAAGGACATTGCTGAATACCAGTGGCGCATAACCACACCGCTGGCGACCATTCTCATGGCACTAATCGCAGTGCCCCTGGCACGCTCAGCACCGCGGGAATCGCGCTTTCGCAATTTTTTTATCGCCCTGCTGGTCTACATCGCCTTATTCAGCATGATCAGCGTGATGCGCACCTGGATTGAGCAGGAAAAACTGGGAGCGCTGCCGGGGCTGTGGAGTGCCTATGTGGCGCAATTAGTACTACTGGCATTACTGGTCACCCAGCCGCGGTTCAAGCGCAGATGATCCTGCAACACTATATTGGCATCTCCCTGGCCCGGGGTTGGCTACTGGTGCTACTGGTACTGGCCTCGGTTTTCGGTTTAATCAGCTTCATCCAGGAGCTGGGCCACACCCGCTTCGACTACGATGCTCTCGCCGTGGCGCGTTATACGTTGTTTATCCTGCCCAACCAGATGGTGAGTCTCGCTCCGGTGATCGTGCTGCTGGGCAGCATTGTGGCGCTGGCCAGCCTGGACCGCTTTAATGAACTAACTATCATCAGTTGTACCGGCTTTCCGCCCAGCAAACTAATTGCCGCCATCGCGATACCAACGGTGGTACTAATGGGCGGCCTGTGGCTTTGCATGGAATACGTCACTCCGCAGCTGCAGCAGTCGGCTGAACACGAAAGACGCTTGCTGCGTTTTCGCAACGATATCCGCATCCCCGATGGCGGAGTCTGGTCTACCAACGGTCGCCGCTACATACATTTGGGGCAAATGCTGGAAGATAACGTGCCGGGGGACATCAGTTTGTTCGAGTTTGACGAAAACCGGCGACTCACCCGCGCACTGCATGCCAAAACCGCCCAGGTCAGCGCTGATCGGCGCTGGTTATTCCAGGGTGTAAAAGAAAAGCAGACGATAAACGACGAACTGGTAACCACACGACGTAAAGAGCTGGAGATAGCTGATCTGTGGGCGGCGGAAGAGCTACCTACGCTCAGCCTGTCCAGCGACACCATGACTTTGTCAGTGTTGTACCGTTACAGCCAATACCGGGCCAGCCACGGCAGACCCTTTGAACGCTACCTCAGTGCCTTCTGGCAGAAACTGCTGATGCCGTTCACTGTTTTTGCCATGGTGTTGCTGGCCACCCCGATCAGCGCCAACCTGGCTGCCGGCCGCGACCGCAGCTTTGGTATCAATATGGGCATTGGCGCCGTGGTAGGCATCTTATTTTACCTGGGAGCACAGATTATTTTTGCACTGGGACAACTATTGGGGTGGAGTATTCCCCTGGTTGCCGTGGTACCGGCTGTTATAGTAATGGCCTGCGCGCTGGTTCTACTAAAGCGTATGCGCTGGTGAGGCGGATTATGCTACAGCGCATGACTGGGCATAATCAGCCGCCCGCTACGCCCACCACCGGAGTTCTATCTACATGGGTCTGATGCTCAGCTTTTTCCGCGCCTACCGTTGGCAAACCGTGCTGATGCTGATAGCGCTCCTGCTCTCTGGTATCGCTGAGGGAATTGGCCTCTCTGCGCTGTTACCTTTGCTGAACATCGCGCTGGGTTCCGAGGCGACCAGTATGTTGCCCGGTGCGGCTACCGCGGATCAAAGTGACTTTGAACGCATCGTCCTGGACACGCTAGCCAGCCTTGGTATTGCTCCGACGCTGGGTAATATGCTGGGCATCATCCTGGGAGGTGTCGCTTTCAAAAGTGTGTTTCTGCTGATAGCCCAGCGGCAGGTGGGCAACACCGCAGCCCAGGTGGGTACTGATTTACGTCTGCAAATGCTGGGCGCTGTATTGCGCAGCAAATGGGAATATTTTTTACACCAGCCGGTGGGCAAACTGACCAACGCGCTGGCCACCGAGGCACAGCGCTCATCGGATGCCTTTGTCAACGGTGCTACCGCCATTACCTACCTGGTGCAGGCATTGATATACGGCTCCATTGCGTTTGCCCTGTCCTGGCGAGCCTCGCTGGTGGCCATTTGTGCAGGTGTCGTTGTTATCGGCCTGTCCCATTTTCTGGTAAGGATCACGCGCAGGGCCGGCAAGCGGCAGACCCGACTAATGACGTCACTAATGGCCAATCTCACCGACACACTGCAATCGGTAAAACCCCTCAAGGCCATGGCACGGGAGCATCTGGCGGACAAGGTGCTGGCTCACGACACCAATCGCCTGAACAAAGCCCTGCGCCGCCAGGTCTTGAGCGGGGCGGTGCTGGACTCTGCACAAGAACTCATGTTCACCGGCTTTATTTGCCTGGGTGTCTATGTCGCCATAGAGAAGTTTGCTATGGCTTTACCGATGGTGATGGTACTGGTAGTCGCTCTGGGGCGAGCCTTTACCTTCTTCGGCAAGGTACAAAAGCAATACCAAAAGCTGGCGCAAGGTGAGAGCGCCTACTGGGCGCTGATGGGCTCGATTAACGCCGCGCACGATGCGCAAGAGAGCCTCCACGGAGGCATTCCACCCAAGTTCGAGCAGAGGATCAGTTTCGAGCAGGTCAGCTTTGATTATGACCGCCACCCGGTATTCAAAGACTTGAACCTGCAGGTGGCAGCTGGCTCCCTGACTACCCTGGTCGGCCCCTCCGGTTCAGGAAAAACCACGATTATTGATTTGACTATTGGCCTGCTACAACCCCGGCAGGGCAACATACTGCTTGATGGCGTGTCGCTGCAGGATATCGACATCAAAGCGTGGCGCGGCATGATTGGCTATGTGCCACAGGATACAATATTGCTGCACGACACTATCGTGCACAACGTCACACTGGGCGATCCCGAATTGAGCATCGAGGATGCGCAACAGGCACTGCGCGCCGCAGGCGCCTGGGACTTTGTATCAGGTCTGGCCAACGGGCTGGACACCGTGGTCGGTGAGCGCGGCGGTAAACTCTCAGGGGGGCAACGCCAACGTATTGTGATAGCCAGGGCGCTGATTAATAAGCCCAGATTGCTGATTCTTGATGAAGCGACCAGTGCTCTGGACCCGGAAACCGAAGAAGCGGTGCGCCAGACCATGGAGGCACTCAAAGGTCAATTAACGATCCTGGCTATATCCCATAACCGGGCTATGGTGCAGGCCGCAGACTATGTGTACCAGATGAGCAATGGCACAGCGCAGTTGCTGGACGCTGACAGTCAATCACGGCTCTCCAAGTAATTCCCGCACCGCCGCTACGGCCCGCTGCAGATCCGACTGGACAGGCACCATGGCGGCACCAAACTCCTCCTCCAGCCACACTGCGCGACCAGCTTCACGCAGCTGTCGGTGGACCAGTGTGATATCGCGACTCAGCGGCTGCCAGCACCAACGGAGCAGGGCCGCATAAAGCATCCCGCCCAGACGAAAATCGCGATTATCTGCGTCACCACTGCCAAGCATTCCCCCGAGATCGAACATCCGCACGGGCTTGCCCGTGGCACAGGCTTCTGACAGCATGGCGATACTATCGGCACTGACAATCAAACGGTCCGCCCACGCGAGTATTCCCAGGTAGGGATTGGCCGTAGTTGCCGGCTGCCAACGATAAAAATAGCAGGGTACATCAATATTCGCCTGCAGCGCGTCTACAGCGACCGCGTCGGTGCGCGAGCTGGTGGATACCAGCAAAGAGCCACCATGTTCCCTGGCAATCTGCGAAGCCCGTCGCGCCAAATGCTCTGCCGCTTTGGGCCCCAGGGTAAATGGCCCACTATTACCGCCCACAATAACCGCAAAATGAGGACGCGGCAGATTGACAAAGGCATCCGCCCACTCAGACCGGGCCTGGGCCAGGCTTTGCGCTGTAATGCTGTGCAGGGTCAGCATATTGTTCACTACGTTGGCTTGTTGCGGCACACGATATTGCGGCGTGGTAATTACCAGATCGAACGAATCCAATGCCGCCCAGGGGCGTCCCACGTGGACATAGCGAGTGCGCCCGCCCGACTGCGCGCGAATCCAGCGACACACGGGCTCGTTACGCACACCACAGGATATGACCAGATCAGGCCAGGGGGGTTGCAGCGTCTCAGCCGCTGCCGGGGTAATCCCACGGAGTGTCGCCTGGCCCAGGAGATGGGGCCAAAATACGTGCTTACGGTAGTTCAATACTTTGGTTTCGCAGGGCCAGCCCAGCGCATCGACCAACGCTCGCACCTGTCCCCGCTCTCCCGCCCGGTAGGCGTCGATCAACCAAATGACTGGCATTACCATTGTTCCATGGGTATAGTTCCAGCCTCTGAAATCTAGCGAGTTACCTTGGGTGACGCAAGGGTAGCAACGAAATGACCGATTACCAAGAATACCTCAACTTCCTCTATACCGCCCTGGAATCGCAGAACAAAAAGAACCTGCCGTTGTCTGCAGATACGACGCTGGTGGGTGACATCGGACTAAGTTCACTGGAAGTCATGGAGTTTATTGAGAAGATCGAGGACCACTTCGACATCTCAATACCCCTGAACATCCTCCCCGATGTGAATACCATCGGCGAACTGGCACAAAAAGTCCGTGAACTGAACCTCTGAGGCCCCGCGGCAGCAACAGGAGTGTGACTGGATTCTATGCTTTTTGACAAATTTCAAAAGATGGCCGACTTTCAGGCCGAACTCGCCGCGCGCGAGGTTACCCCTTTTGGCGCAGTTACCGAAGAAATCATCTCCGCTACCGAAGGTGTGGTGCAGGGCCGCAGGGTTATTCTGGCCGGTACCAACAATTATCTGGGCCTGTCTTATGATCCGCGCTGTATAAAAGCGGCTCAGGACGCAGCTGCCCGCTGGGGCACCGGCACCACCGGTTCGCGCCTGGCCAATGGCTCCTTCGCCGAGCACCAGGCACTGGAGACAGAAATAGCGCAATTTTATGGCGTTGACCATGCAATCGTATTCTCTACCGGTTATGCGGCGACCATGGGTATGTGCGCGACCATCGCCGGCCCGGGAGACGTCATCCTTATGGATGCCGACAGTCATGCCAGCATCTATTCCGGGGTTAAACTCAGCGGCGCAGAAGTGATTCGCTTCAAGCACAGTGACCCGGAAGACCTGGCCAAGCGCATGCGCCGCCTGGGAGACCGCGCCGGTCAGGCGCTGATTATTGCCGAGGGTATTTATTCCATGCTGGGTGACGTCGCCCCCCTGCAGGAAATTGCCGCCGTAAAACGGGAATACGGTGGCTACCTGCTGGTGGATGAAGCACATTCCATGGGCGCACTGGGCGCCAGTGGCCGCGGTGCCGCGCAAGCCGCTGGCGTGGAAGCGGATGTTGACTTCACCGTGGGCACCTTCAGCAAAAGCCTGGGCGCTATCGGCGGTTTCTGCGTAAGCCCACACGCGATGCTTGAAGCTATTCGGTTCTGCATTACTGCCTATATTTTCACAGCATCCTCTTCACCCTCTGTTATCGCCTCGACTCGCGAGTCGCTACGAATTATCGGGCAAGAACCGCAGTTGCGAAAAAAACTATGGGACAACGCCAATCGCCTCTACGACGGGCTCAAGTCTCTGGGGCTGCCCGTAGGCCCAACCGCCAGCCCGGTGGTAGCAGTAGAAATGGAAGATCGCTCGCGTACCATTGATTGCTGGAAAGCGCTTATGGAGGC